>CALMKK010000334.1 GCA_937867135.1 uncultured candidate division Zixibacteria bacterium | reverse complement strand
CTAAGTTGTTTCGGCGGGTTTGAGAACCCGCCGATCACAGTACTTGTGAGACAGCTTCCTCAGACCCGCCGCAATATCATTCAGACGGGCCATTCACTCATATTCCCAAGATCCTGTCTCTTATTTCCAAAGAGATATATAATGATCGAAAGTATCAACCCCGGGAAAATCGGCTCGAGGCCGAACCAGTAGGTGCCGGTTCCGGTCCAGTAACGGGAAAGAAGCCACACAAGTGAAATACCTCCGGAGGCAATCACGGTCAGAAACGCACCCGAAGGCGACAATTTCCGCTTTCCGTACAGCGCCGCAAATAACGGCACCAATAACGCCGGCGTGCCGACCGAGCCGAAATCATGCCAGATATCGACAATCGATTTGAAATAAAGCGCCGCCACGACCGCAATAACCGCCGAGACAATCAGTCCGAAACGGGCGTAATAAGTGATTTTGTCTTCGGGAACTTTGAAAATCCGCCAGACAATATCGCGCGAGAAAGTGGTCGCGGCCATGAAAAAATAAGCATCGAGCGTGGAATGGGTTGTCGCCAGAAGCGCCACCGCAAAGAGGCCCAAAAACCCGGCCGGAAGGATTTTCCCGGCCAGGGCGGTGTATGATTCGGCCGGGTTGGCCAGATTGGGAATAATCGCCCGGGCGTACATTCCGCACGATGTCGTCAGAAAATCAAAGACCGCCCAGCAAATGATGGCGATAAGGATGCCATTGCGGGCCACTTTTTCGTTTTTGGCCGAATGACAATGCTGGAAAAAGAGCGGTTCGACCAGAGTTTCCAGCGCGATAAAATACCAGACGGCGATATACCAGGCGGTATTGCCGCCGTGCCAGGTTAAATTTGACGGCGGCACCGAGGCTTTGATATATTCAAAGCCGCCGAATTTGGAGACCAGAAGAATCAACATCAGGGCGAAGCCGATATACATGATAGCGAATTGCAGGTTATCCGTCCGCACCAGAGATTTGAATCCCCCCAGCAAGATTAGACCGATTGAAAATATGGCGCCGATTATCGCTCCCAACCAGAACGGCCAGCCGAATATGAAATTGAAAAGAATGGCAATCATCAAGATATAGGCCGCCGGAAGGGTCATAATGTAAAGTATGACCGACCCCGCCACCGCCGTTTTGTGACCATAGGCCCGGTCAAGGTTATCGGGGATAGTATAAACCTCGGCCCGACGGGCCCTTCGGGCATAAAACATGGCAAATAAAAATGCCCCGATATAATACGGGACCCCGAATACAAGCCAATTGGAGATGCCGAAACGATAACTGAACTCCCCCACCCCCAGCACGCCGCCGTACCAGGTGGAGACAAGCGACGCCACAAAGGCCGGAAGGGTCAGGGTTCGCCCAGCCAGAAGGTAATTCCCAGCCGAGGCTTTCCGCCCGAAATGATGGGTGAAGCCGAGATAAATCAGGGCTCCCAGATAGGCCAGGACTATGATATAATCAATAGAGTGCAAATGCTTTTAATCCAGTTCCCATTTGAGTTGCAAAAAGAAATTCCGCTCGGCCGCCGGGAAATACTCGGCGTACCATTGACCGTCATATTGATACGAATAGCCGCTCAATTCATATTTTTTATTGAAAATATTATTAATATCGGCGCTCAGGGTGAGCCGTCCCATTCCGCCGATTTTTCCCAGCATGGCCGAGGCGGTCAATGATGATACGATATAAGGATCAATGGAGAGATCTTTCATTTTTCCGTTATCCACATATTGCCGCCCGATACCGCGCCAGCGCCAGGTTAAGCGGATCGGCTTCAAATCATAATCGAGTATCAGATTGGCGATAACATCGGGAAAACCGGCCACCGGGTTCCCCGAATAGTTCACGGTGTCAATCCCCCCCTGACCGTTATCGGAATATACATAGTACTTCTTCAAAATATTATGATTGAATGAAGCATTGGCGCTGACATTAAGGTTCCGGCCAAAGAGGTAACTTCCGTTCAATTCAATTCCGGAATGAACCGAGCGGTCGGCGTTTCCGACAATCGGATTACCGTTTTGATCCAGGCCCCCCTCGGGGATTATTTCATGCCGGAACTCCATCCAGAAGAGGTTGGCGCCGATACGGTATTTCTCACCGCGCAGGTGTCCCCCCAATTCAAAATCAAAGACCCTTTCCGGTTTGATAGTCGGATCGCCGAAAACAAAGTTGGTATCGCCGGGGGATGTAACGGTAAAGGTATCTATTTGCAAAGCCGGTTTGGCGCCGACTTCCTCGGCATCGAAAATAGTGGCGTCATCCGGCTCGCGGGATGAAACCGAGGCGCTGAAATAGGCATCGGCCCGGTCATTGAACTTATAGGTTATACCGGCTCGGGGCGATAAAAACAACCAGTGCAATTTGTAGTCGTACCCTTGCATCGCCCCCATCCTGGTCTGATTGAAATCGTATTTAAGATATTTCAATTGAACATTTCCCATAAGGCGGATATGGTCGGTCAAGGAGTAGTCCTCATTGAGGTACGACGAAGCCAGATATTTCTTGCCGAAATATTCATAGTAACGATGTTCGGGATTGACGGCCGACGATAACCCTTCGGCCCAGACCACCCGTCCCCAGTGATCGGAGTGGAAATAATAGAAAGAGCCGCCGAAAGACAGGGTCCCCCGGTGATGCTCCCAGTCGAGACGGGGATTCCAGCCGTACTGGCTCTTGGCCACCCACTTCTGACGGATCAAATCTCCCTGAGTCGCCGCATTGACGGTGCCGGAGGTCGGGATGTTATATTCATAATAATCCTGACCGCTTTTGTACTGCTCGTAATATCCCTTGCCGGTGATATAAAATAGGGTATTGCGCAGGGTCAATTTATCGCTCCAGCGATAGGTATTATGCAATTCGTAGTGCGGCTGGTTGAAATTATCGGTTTCATCGGGATAAGTCAGATAATTGGCCCGTCGATCGGCCTTTTCAGTGGCCCGGTCGATACCGTAGTACGCCAGATGCATTTTCATCGGCCCGCCGTAGAGATTGAGCACTGTCGCCATCTTCGGGTCAAGACGGGAGAGGGAAAAATAATAGGCCCAGCCGTCGTACCAGGAATTGCGGCGATATCCGCCGGAGTATTGCTTGGAATATCGTCCGGCCAAAGACCAGCGTCCGTCAAGAAGGCCGGAGGTGTATTCGACCGAACTTTTCCGCATCTGGGCAATGAAATCACTCCCCTCGTAGAATCCGCCCCAGCCCGAAGTGACCGTCACCTTGCGGGGACTCTCCAGCGCGCCGGATGCGATATTTACCAGGCCGCCGAAAGAAGCCTCGCCGTAGAGAGAATTCCCGACACCGCGCTGAACCTGAATATCGGTCACATCGGCGGCGAAATCGGGAATATCGACAAAATAGGTCGCCTGATCCTCGGGGTCATTGAGCGGGACGCCGTTAATATAAACCGAGATCCGCTTATCGTCGAATCCCCGAATTTTCATATAACTGTATCCCAGTCCGCCGCCGGCATCGGCGTAGGAATACATATTGGGCGTGGTTTCCAGAAGAAGCGGGAATTCGCCGATCGCATAATCGCGCTTGATATCATCGTGGCTGAAGTCGCTGTACGCGATCGGGCTGACCCCGGCCACCGCCCGGTTGGCCGTCACCACAATTTTCTGCCCCGGCAGAATCGCCGCCTGCAGGACAACTTCAAGCGGAGCGGCGGTGCCGGTTTTCACCGCCATCATGACCGGTTGGAAACTGATATGGCTGAAAGTGATATGACCCGGCCCTTGGCCTGAATAAGAAAGGACAAACCGCCCGGCGCTGTCGGTGACAGTTGCCAAAGAGGTTTGATCGGTGAGAACATTTACGCCCGGAATGGGACGGCCGTTAATATCGACCACCCGGCCGGTCAGCTCCGTTGCCTGCGCCCCGGTCGATATGATAACGATCATTATTAAAACAGAAATGAGATATTTCATGGCAGACTCCCTTTAAACCGCTCAAATAAAAATTCCGCTGGTCCGAAAATTACCGAACGAAGCGGAAATGCTTGGTTGAGTCTGTCGCTCAATCCCGTTTCCCTACGCCGGTATTATCCGGATCAGGTCGAGGGGGTATAATCTCAGGCGATCAGGTACGCCACCCCCAACGGAAATATTTTTTCTCGCTATAAATTACGATGCCGCCGGGGGAAAAATCAAGCGGTTTTCGAAAAATTATTTTTGTCCGAAATATCAGGCGAAAAAACTCAGTTAGTAAAACCGATCTCAATTTTGTATAATGATTCGATATGGTTGGCTTATATCCTCTTATTTTCAGCCTGATAGTTCTCACGATTTTTTCGCTTCTGGAGATATTTTTAATCCGGGTATTGAATAGGGTCTGGTGGAAACATCGATTGGTCCGCCGGGGGGCCTATTTTCTGCCGATTCTGGGCGTGATTTCGATAATTGTCTGGTTTTTCGCCATGTATTTAAACTACCGGCTGTTGGGGCGGATTTCGTCGGTAGTCGTCTCCGCCAGCCTGATTTTGCTGGTCGGACTGACATTGTCTCTGCCTATATCCGGCATATTGAATTTTATTCATTCAATTCTGGAAAAAAGGAAAGCCCGGAAAAAAGCTGTTAAGCCGGAGACGGTCGATTCCAATCGCCGCCTGTTTCTTAAAGGGACCGCCGCGGCGTTGCCGCTATTCACGATTGCGACCGGAACAACCGGCGTGGCGCGCGCTTTTCAGGAAACCAGAGTTTTTTTGTTACCTATGACTTTTGCCAATCTGCCGCCGCAGTTGCACGGCTTTCGGATTCTTCATATGACCGATTCCCATCTGGGGATCTATAAATTTCTCGATGATATCGAAAATATTCTGGTGCGGGCGGAATCATATCAACCGGATTTGATTCTGTACACCGGCGATATTGCCGATCGGCTTTCTCTTCTGCCGGAGACGCTTGATATGGTCGTTACTTTAAAAACTAAGTACGGGGTCTTTGCTTCCCTAGGGAACCACGAATATTACCGCGGTATCACCAATGTCTTGCGGGCTTTCAATGCCGGCAGTGTCCCGCTTCTGCGAAGCAGCGGCGCCACGCTCAATATCGACGGCGCCACATTATATATCGCCGGGGCCGATGATCCCCGGGTCTTGAGGAAAGATAGCGCCGATTTTCTGAAAACAACGGTCACCCGAGCCCTGGCCGGAGCGCCGAAAGATGCCTTTACCATTGTGATGACCCATCGCCCGGAAGGATTCGACCCTGCCGCGGAAAATAATGTCGATCTGGTTCTGGCGGGACATACTCATGGCAGTCAGGTCGGTCTCGGCGGTCACAGCGTTTTCACCCCCGTCATGCCGGGACGGTACCTCTGGGGAAGATATACCAAGGGAAAAACGCAGATGTATCTTTCGTCCGGAATCGGGCACTGGTTCCCGTTCCGGCTCGGTTGCCCGCCTGAGGCGCCGATTATCGAATTGCGCGGCCGGGGCTGACATTCTTAGCAGACCAATTTATCCATTTTTGCTATTATAAAAACGGCGCCGCAGCCGATGAATTAACTATTGATTAAAGGTATTAATTCTGATAAGGCAACCTCAAGTTTGGCAAGGCGATAGCGTATATATAATATTAAATGGTTTTTTATATTGCCCTGAGAGGCAAAATGCATATAAAGATATATATCGATCCCCGGTTGGATCGACAGGTTTTTGCGATTGGGCATCCTGTTGAGCACAGGGAGACAACCAATCAAGGAGGATATAATGGTTAAAGAGATTACCAAAAACAGCTGGCCGAAATTCTTTCGGACCTTCAATTCGGCCAATCTTTACCGAGTGGCGGATATTAGCATCATCGATAAAAATGAAAGTACCAACAAGGTAGCGTCAAGTCTGACTTTTCTCGGCCTCGGCCTGGAAAAGAAAGGACGTCTTATCGATACTCTCCGTTTCTTCGCCGGCAGTTGGAACCCCGAAAAACCGGCCGAAGCGATTCTGGCGGTCAGACAACCGTCAAAAATATTTGTCGAAAAAGATGACCGCGGTTTTGACCGCACGGTGCGGATTCAGGCCAAAGACGGCACCGAGGCGATTATGGAATTATGCGGGGAATCTCGTCCGGAACCGCTGGTGGAGAAAGTCGCCTATTCCATTTATGAACGCCGGGGACGCGCCGACGGCAACGATATGGGTGACTGGCTCCAGGCGGAGAAAATTGTCCGGGATACCGAAGAATCGCTGATTCGGTCGGAAAATTAAACGGGAATTGCCGCGGGCCGGCCGTTATAAAATAATTATCTTTTGTATCCGATATCGCGGAGGAATTTGTGCCGTTTGCTTTTGTCTTCCGGCCCTTCGATTCCTTTCGGCATAAATCCGTCAATAACCGAAAGCACCCCCCGCCCCTGTTCGGTTTCGGCTACGATCACCTCGACCGGGTTGGAGGTGGCGCAGAAGATATTGACCACTTCCGGCACCATTTTCAGGCGCGGCAGGAAATTGATCGGATAAGCATTGCGCATGAAAATAACAAAAGTGTGCCCGCAGGCAATAGCATAAGCGGTGGTTTCGGCGGCCTTGATTAATTCGTCATTGTTGCCGTCGGAACGAATCAGGCACGGCCCCGAGGCCTCGCAAAAGCCGATGCCGAATTCCACCGTGGTTGAGGTTCCGACCATCAGTTCATAGATATCTTCGACCGTCTTGATAAAATGGGTCTGCCCGAAAATGAAACTGGAATCGGGCGGCAATTGAATCGTTATTTCTTTGGTTTTCACGGCAATCCCCTCATTCCAAATATGTATCATCGTCACGATCTTTATTTTTATCAATCACACCGGTTTTTTCCAGGAATTTTTCTATCTTATAGGTGGTATTTTTGAGAAATTTAAGTATGGCCAGAAGGGTTTTGTCGCGAATTCTGACCCGTGTCTCCAGGTTCTCCATCACATGCCCCATCTCGAAATCGATCGATGGCGACTTGCGGACCGCCAGCACCTGCGAGGGATAAACACTGCGGTGCCCGGTCATCAGAAAACTGATGACACATGATACCGTGGCGTACGGCGCCAGTTTGGGGCCGAACAATTCCACCGACATGATACTGGCGCTGATAGGGGTATTGGCACATCCGGCGAGAACACTCACCATCCCCATCGCCGCGAAAGTGGCCGGGTCAAGGTGCAAGAGCTGGCCGAACAGCGAACCGGCGGCGGTCCCGACAAAGAAGATTGGCGTGACAATTCCGCCGCTTCCCCCGAAATTGAGAGTGATACTGGTAAAGACCGATTTCGTCAGAAAGGCGTGCCAGGCGACTCTTGTGCCATTCAGAGCCGACTCTATTGAATCCAGCCCCAATCCCAGATAATCGCGGGAAAAGATGAAAACAAGGGGTATTATAATAATTCCGCCTATGACGCCTTTCCAGGGATCCCAGATTTTTATCTTCCTGGCAACTTTCTGGCCGAGATTCAATATTTCAATCATAACCGCGGAGCAGAGGCCGAAAAAGATTCCGGCCAATATTACTTTCGCAAAGAAAGCCTCGCTGAAGACCGGAACAAAATTGACCGGGTGATAGAAATAGTGGACTCCGAGGGCGGTCGAAATCTGATAACTGGTGATACCGGCGATAAATGACGGCAATAAAACATCGTACAATATGGTTCCCACAAAGAGGACCTCGACTCCAAATATCGCCCCTCCGACCGGGGTGCCGAAGACCGACGCGAACCCAGCGCTGATGCCGCAGATAACCAGTTTGCGGCGGTCCTTATCCGATAACTTGAAAAAATCCGCAAAAATCGATGATAATCCCGCTCCAATCTGAGCGCAGGGGCCTTCTTTTCCGACCGAGCCGCCGAAAGCCAGGGTCACGATGGTCGCCGCCAGTTTCACCGGGACGACCATCGCCTTTATTCTGCCCGAGGTCTTGTGAACCGCCTCAATAACCTTCTCGGTGCCGTGCCCTTCGGCATCCGGCGCCAGATACTTGGTAAGCATGACGCTGATAAATAATGCTATCGGCAGTAGTACAAAAAAGTATGAATATTTCCCGGTGACATTGGCGCTCCAGGTCAGAATCTTGAGAAATAGAGACGTGGAAAAACCGACTATGAGCCCCACTGCCGTGGCGAAAATAATCCACTTGATGACACTAATAAAAAGGACGGTTTCTTCTCTTATTTGTTCGCGCATGGCAAATTCAAAAACTTATACGGTCGGGATTATTTGCAATTTTACACATTTATAATCCGATTAAATCAAATTGACAAGAAAATAATTGCGTTCAAATATGAGGCCCCCGAGAATGCAAATCACAATTTCAAACAGGCTTCTACCGCCAGCCAGAAGAGCTGTTCTCGCACCGAAGGCTGCCATTCGCTGTCGCGGCGATCATCCCATTCCAGGCCGGAGACATCATCGCCGGCGTATAAAATCTGCCCCAGTTTGACCCCCCGGAATTGCGCCACCGCAAAAAAGGCCGAT
>CALMKK010000333.1 GCA_937867135.1 uncultured candidate division Zixibacteria bacterium | reverse complement strand
CCAGCCCCGAAATGGCACGGAGCGTGGTTGATTTCCCGGCCCCGTTGGCCCCGATCAGAGCCACAATTTGCCCCTTCTCGACCTTTATGGAAATACCCTTCAGGGCCGCCACCGCCCCGTAATTGACTTTGAGATTGTCAATTTCCAGAATCATGCTTTTTCTCCGAGGTAGGCTTCCACCACTTTGGGATTATTTTGAATTTCTCGGGGAATGCCTTCCGCAATTTTTATCCCGTAATCGAGGACCGCGATCCGCTCACAAATGCCCATGACCACTTTCATATCGTGTTCAATCAAAAAGACGGCGCATCGGTAGTGCTCCCGAACCTGCCCAATCAAGCCCATCAATTCGTTTTTTTCCGCCGGATTCATTCCCGCCGCTGGTTCGTCCAGAAGAAGCAGTCGCGGTTTGGTGGCCAGGGCCCGAACTATTTCCACTCGCCGCTGAATACCATACGGAAGCGCCGTTGCCATTTCCCGCTGATAGGGAAGTAGCCCGAAAAAATTGAGAATTTCCTTTATAGTCTCATTAATTTCCCTTTCCTGCTGAAAAAGGCTGTTGGGCCGGACGACCGCTTGCATAAAGCCGTAACGGATATTTTTTCTTAAGGCCACTTGTACCGTTTCGTAAACGGTCAAGGATGGAAAAAGCCGGATGTTCTGAAAAGTGCGTGCGATTCCGAGCGCGGATATCTGATGTGGCTTCAAGCCTGCCAAATCCTTACCATTGAAAACAACTCTGCCTGAGGTCGGCTGATAGACGCCGGTTATGAAATTGAAAACAGTCGTTTTTCCCGCACCGTTGGGACCGATAAGACCAAGCAAATCATCGGCTTCTATTTCAAGGCAAAGATCGGACACGGCCACAAGACCGCCGAATTTGATTGAACAATTCTGAAGCGAAAGAATGGACATTTTCAAGCCTTAAGTCTGTTCCGGGTTTTGTTTCAGAAAACGCTTTATACTAATGCCACCGCCGAACAGACCTTGGGGCCGAGCGAGCATTATAATAATCAACAGCAACGAATAAATAACCATTCGATATTGAGCGATGGCACGAAGCGCCTCCGGCAGAATTGTCAATAAAATCGCCGCAACTATCACGCCGCCGATACTCCCCATCCCCCCTACCACAACCATCACCACAATTTCAAAGGATCGCAGGAAGCCAAATTGAGAGGGATTGATATATGTTACGAAATGGGCGTATAACCCCCCCGCGATACCGGCAAAAAAAGCCCCGGTCACGAAAGCCACCACCTTATAGTGGGTGACATTGATGCCAACTGCCTCCGACGCGATTTCATCGTCGCGCACCGCCATAAACCCCTTGCCGTATGTGGAATGGATAAGATTATAAATCAAAAATATCAGGACGGCCACGAAAGCATAAACCCAGAAAAAATCGGCCAGTTTGGCTATCCCGGTAAAACCGCGTGCCGCCCCCAGAAAATCAAGATTTTGAATGATAACTCGTATTATTTCGCCGAAGCCCAAAGTCGTGATGGCCAAATAGTCACCCTTGAGTCTTAGACTTGGTATGCCGACCAAAAGACCGAATATCGATGCTATCAATCCCCCGCAAAGAAGCGCCAGCAGAAACATCGGTATCGCGAGTGTAGTCCCTGGCTGAAGATTCATTGCCGTGGTAATCACCGAGGCGGTATATGCCCCGATCGCCATAAAACCGGCATGGCCCAGAGAGAACTGTCCCGCAAAACCATTGATAAGATTCAAACTGGAGGCAAGAATAATATTAATTCCGATATAGATTATAATCTGAAAATAGTAAGGGCTTATGTATGGTTGCAGAAAGGATAACCCTCCGGCGGCGACAAGCGATGCCAGAAGAACCAATTTCGAGCGATGCCGATTCATGCTATTACACCTTTTCCGCTTCGAATTTGCCCATTATTCCCGATGGTTTAATGAGCAAGATTAAAATCAATATCGAGAATGATATGGCATCGCGGTATGTGGATGAGATATAACCTGTGACGAAAGTCTCCACCAATCCGATAATCAATCCTCCGATCGCCGCGCCGTAAAGATTGCCGATTCCGCCCAATACCGCGGCAATAAAAGCCTTAAGGCCCGGGAATATTCCCATAAGGGGATTGATACTCGGATAGACCGAGGAATATAATACGGCCGCCGCGCCGGCCAAACTGGAGCCGAGGGCAAAAACGAATGAAATGACGGTATTGATATTGATTCCCATCAAGCTGGCGGCATAATGATTGTATGAAACCGCCCGCATGGCGGCCCCGATTTTGGTCCTGTACACAATGGTGCGGAGAAGAATCATGAGTACAAATGCCGTTATGATGACAATCAGGGAATTGGTGCTGATCACCAAATTTTCAGTATTGACGATCGCCGACGATGGCATCAGAGCGGGGAAGAGCTTGGGGTCCGGTCCGAAAACGAGTTGCCCGCCGAATTCCAGAAAGAGGGACATTCCGATCGCCGTAATCAGGACCGTTAACTTGGGGCGGCTCCGCAACGGTTTATAGGCGAATTTCTCGATCGTCACCCCCAAGACGGCGCAGATTATCATGGCCGCGGCCATTACCAATAAGCCATTGGCAAATGGAGAACCGCCAAAAAATTTTGAAATAATGGGAGCGAAATAATAGCCGACAAAAGCCCCGACCATGAAAACATCCCCATGAGCGAAATTAATGAAGCGCAGGATACCATAGATCATGGTGTACCCCAGCGCTATCAGGGCGTAAATACTTCCAAGAGATATGCCGTTTATGACCTGTTGCAGTAATTCATTCATTTAAACGGCCACGGGCATTCAATCAGGCTGAATGGTTTCTTTATATTTCATTTTGCCGTCGCCGATCTCAATTATTACAATCGGCTTCCGGGCGTTGCGGTCGGCATCGATAGTAATCATGCCGGAGACTCCGGGAAAATCTCTGGTGGCCTTTAAGGCATCGCGAATTTTGTCGCCCTCGACACTTCCGGCCCTGTTAATGGCATCGAACAGGAGCCGCGCCGCATCGTAGCCGAGGACCGCGAAAGCGTCGGGCGAATCGCTGTACAACTTATGATATTTTGTGACAAAATTTTGGACCACCGGATTGGGATCGTCGGCCGAATAGGCGGTGCTAAAATAAGTGTTATTCATCGCCGCGCCGCCGATCTCGGTCAATTTGGCCGAATCCCAACCGTCGCCGCCGATAAACGGCATATTCATATTAAGATCCCGCGCCTGTTTTACGATCAAGGCCGCTTCGGTATAGTATCCCGGCACAATTATCGCTTCCGGATCGCTCCCCTTTAGAGCCGTTAATTGGGCTTTGAAATCGGTATCCCCCTCGCTGTACGCCTGAGTGGCAACAACCTCGCCTCCCAATTTTTTAAAATTTTCTTCAAAATATTGCGCCAGTCCGATACTGTAATCATTCTTTACATCTTCTAATATGGCCACCCGTCTCAATTTCAGCGAATTGAAAACGAACTTGGCCATCACCTCGCCCTGAAACGGATCGATATAACAGACCCGGAAAATATAATCGCCTTTCCTGGTGACTTCCGGATTTGTGGAAGCATTGCTGACCATCGGAATCCGGTTGGCCTGGCAGATAGGAGCCGCCGCCAGGCTTCTGGATGATGATACCTCCCCGATAATCGCCTTGACACCGTCACGGGAGATTAATTTCGTGACCGCCATGGCGGCTTCTTCCGGCTTGGACTGATCATCTTCCGTCAGAAGTTTAATCTTTTTCCCTAGAACGCCTCCGGCCTTGTTGATTTCATCGACCGCCATTAAAATCCCACGGTGTGTCGATTGACCGAAAGTGGCGGTTGTGCCGGTGAGCGATGAGTACTCCCCGATAAGGATTTCGTTATCTGATGTTTTCCGGCCGCACGAAATAACCAGAAGACCGAATATTACCAGAGCCAAAACAATATATGCGGGTTTCGATTTATACATTTTTACCTCAATCGTATTCCAGTCTTAAATCATACCAAAGTCAAACTGTCTTTGTCAAGACGCGGTCCGGCTTTATGACTTCAGGGCTGAATGGTTTCTTTAAATTTCATTTTGCCGTCGGCGATTTCCAGGACGACAATTGGTTTGCGGGCATTCCTTTCGGGGTCGATTGTAATTGACCCGGTCACTCCCGGAAAATCTTTGGTGGTCGCCAGCGCTTGACGGATTTTATCGCCGTCGGTGCTCCCGGCACGCTTAATGGCATCGAACAACAGCATGGCGGCGTCATACCCCAGAGCCGCAAGAGCATCCGGCGCCACTTTATATGTTTTCTTATATTGCATCACAAAATTCTGGACAATCGGATTGGGGTCATATGCGGAATAATGGGTACAGAAATAAGTATTGTTCATCGCCGCCCCGCCGACTTCTATCAATTTCTCGGAATCCCAGCCATCGCCTCCGACAAAGGGCATATTCATATTCAGTTCTCGTCCCTCTTTTACAATGAGGGCCGCCTCGGTGTAATAGCCGGGAACCAATATCGCTTCCGGGTTGGCCGCTTTTAATGCCGTCAATTGCGCCTTAAAATCGGTGTCCCCTTCGCTGAACGCCCGACTGTCGACCACTTCGCCTCCCAATTTTTTGAAACTCTCCTCAAAAAATTTTGCCAGCCCGATACTATAATCATTCTTCACATCTTTAAGAATTGCCACCCTTTTCAATTTTAGTGAATTGTAAATAAATTTCGCCAGAATTTCCCCCTGAAACGGATCAATAAAACAGACCCTGAAAATATAATCGCCTTTTTGGGTCACCTCGGGGTTGGTTGAAGCGTTGCTGATCATCGGAATATGATTCGCCTGGCAAATCGGCGCGGCCGCCAGACTTCGCGATGACGCCGCTTCGCCGATTATAGCCTTGACCCCGTCGCGGGAGATTAATTTAGTTACCGCCATGGCGGCTTCCTCCGGCTTGGATTGGTCGTCTTCCGTCTGAAGTTTGATTTTCTTTCCCAATACCCCTCCGGCATTGTTGATTTCGTTGACCGCCATCAGAATGCCGCGGTGGGTGGATTGACCGAATGTGGCGGTGGTGCCTGTCAATGACGAATATTCGCCAATTGAGATTTCATTTTCGGGCGTCTTCTGTCCGCAGGATAGAATCCCCAGGCCCAGAATTAAAATTATGGGAAATAACAGAATTGTCGTAAGATGCCGCATTATAACCTCACTTATTTTTATGATTGTAAATCATAGCATTTTTGGTGGTTATTTGTCAAGTATTCAAGTCGATTGCTTATAAATCGCAATAGATTTAAAACTTCTCAGACCCTGCCGGAAGATGTATTATATTTGTCGGCAAATTTCCAATAAGGAGAAAATGGGATGAGGAGAATATTCTTCGATTTCAACAATATGATGAGTTACAACATCGGCAAAAGACATGGCGTGACCGAATCTGAATTCCGGCAAATGTCGAATCCGGCCCGCCGGGCTCAAGAGCATCTGACAAACCTTATCAAAAATTCCCAAAACAGGATTAATCTCAATCTCGAATGGACCCGGTTGCCGTATCGGGGAGATAAGATTATTTCGGAGGTTAGGATACTCGGAAATGAAATAGCCCGGACATATAGGAATGTGATATTTCTTGGCATCGGGGGCTCATATCTCGGACTGAAAGCTGCCCAGGATGCCCTTTGCCCGGCATATTATAACGAATTCGATAGAGTTCGCCCAGGAAGACCGAGGATATATTTTGAAGGCAATAATCTTGATCCCGATACTATTGGTATTTTGCTCAAGAATCTCAATCCCGAAGAGACTTATATCGTTGTAATTTCAAAGTCAGGCGAAACGACCGAAACCAAAGTGGCTCTCGCTACCGTTGAAGCTTGGCTCAAAAAAAAGGTCGGGCCAAAGTATGGGCGTCAGATTCTGGCTATAACCGACCCGGAATCAGGCGCCCTCCGCCAACGGGTAAATAGCGAGCAAGCCAAGGACAAATTATCGTTTCGTAGTCTTCCTCTGGAACGAGGTGTGGGGGGACGATATTCGGAATTCAACATGGGGCTTCTGCATCTGGCGATAGTCGGAATAAATCCGAAAGAAGTCCTCGCCGGAGCGCGGGCCATGACAAGGCGATGCCTTGCCAGGCCGCTGAGCAACAATCCGGCCCTGATGTATGCCCTGCTTCATACCATTCTCTACAGGAAAAAAGAAAAATCGATCGCCGTGATGATGCCGTTCTCGGAAACCTTGAAAGCGACCGGGGACTGGTATGCCCAGCTTCTGGGCGAAAGCCTCGGCAAAAAATATATTAGAAAGATTACCTCTTTTCCTGGCGGGATGGAAAAGTGGGAAGCCGATAGAAAACGAATCATTCATTTGGGTCGGACTCCGGTCGCAACCCGTGGCACCAACGATTTACATTCGATTCATCAAAATAATGTCGAGGGTGAAAATAACAAGGTCGTGACATTCATCCGCGCGACAAATTTCACACAAAAATTGAGGGTGCCGGCTAACAGCGGATTCATTTCGGGGAAGAGCTACGAAGAATTAATCAAAGCGGCGCAAGAAGCGACCGAATGGTCCCTGGCCCGGGAGGAGCG
>CALMKK010000332.1 GCA_937867135.1 uncultured candidate division Zixibacteria bacterium | reverse complement strand
CCGCCGCCGAAACTGGGCCCTTCGCCCTGTTTCTCCTGTTGCGCGCCACCCGCTCCGAAACCGACCGATATCTTCACCAGCGGCACGACAATTTTGTTGCCGATATGAATCGGTTCTCCGGTGACCGACTGCGACCGCGCCATCTCTTTCAATTCACCGACAATATTTTGAAGAATTTCCGATACGTTGTTAGGCATACGAGGCTCCTTTCTTTCTTAAATATAATGATTCACCAAATAGCCATTTACGTTTCTTGATTATGACTTTTATTACCCATAAAATCAGATCATACGGACGGACATAAATCAGTCCCTTACCGTCAAATTTCAGATTATCAGTCGTAAAATCGGGATAAAAATTGATATGGCGCATGATTTTCGGCAGTATCCCCGAAATCGCGGTATATATGCCGAAATATTTTCCGGTTTTGTACGGGTCCGACAGTCCCCCGGAAATATTCAGGGCCAAATATTTAATATGGAATTTCTTAATCAGAGATTTCAATAAATGCAAATCACTCCAGCCGAATTCCGGCCGACGGAATTTCTTTTTCTTCTCCGGCTCTTTCGGCATCTCCTTTTTGATTTCGGCCGGTTTCTCTTTTCCGGTCAAATCGATTTTTTTAATCTTAATACCGGCCAGTGACACCGTGCCATTCATCTCCCGGAAATCGATAACAACCCGCACCAAGAGATATGAGAAAAATATCTCTTTGACATCCCGGTCGATCCGGAAACCGAAACGGATCGCCGCCGCCAGCAGAATGACAGCTATCCCGGTCAATATGATTAAAATGGAGAGCAACATATCTTATTATACTATATCGGACAGAAAAAGGTTTTGGTAAGTAGCTACACTTTTCCCGCCGACGGGCAAAATTTCGCCACCGGGCAGTGGCCGCAGTCCGGTTTGCGGGCCTTGCAGACCGCCCGCCCGTGGTCAATCATCAAATGCGAAAGAATTATCCAATCCTTCTTGGCGATAATCTTCATTAAATCGGTCTCGATTTTGACGGCATCTATCGCTCCGGTGAAACCGAGCCGATGGGAAAGCCTTGTCACATGGGTATCGACAACTATCCCTTCGGCGATTCCGAAGGCCGTCCCCAGTACCACGGAGGCGGTTTTTCTGCCCACCCCCGGCAGGAGGGTCAATTCCTGTATAGTCTGCGGCATTTTACCATCATATTTTTCAACCAGAATCTTTGAGGATTCTTTGATCGCTTTGGCCTTGTTGCGGAAAAATCCGGTCGATCGAATATTTTCTTCCAAGTCCATTAATACGGCCTTCGCGAAATCTTCCGGCGATTTATATTTTTTGAACAGACCCGGTGTCACGGCGTTGACCCGTTCATCGGTGCACTGCGCCGATAGAATAGTCGAAACCAGAAGCTGATGCGGCGTGCCGAAGTCAAGCGAACAGGCCGCATTCGGATAAGCCTTTTTAAGAAGCGCCACCACTTTCCCGGACCGCTTTTTCAAGGATGTCAAAGTTTCTTTCACAATAATAATTTCGGCGCTATTTCGCTTTGAACCGCCAACAATGGTTGCAGTACGGCGCTCCCTCGGCCAGGGTTTGAGTGCGCGACAATTCTATTCCCGGGTGAATCTGCTTGCAGGTTGTGAAATCGGTTTTGCAGTACAACGGCACAAAATCGGCCAGCCCGAAATCCCGGAAAATATCGAGAAAGGTGCATTGATGATAGAGTATCGCCACTTTATTCTCGTTATAGTCTTCCAGTTCGTAGGTTGCTTCATCGGCGCCGTTGATAATTGATTCCCGAAACTCCACCCAGCGCTCCGCCGGAGGAGTCGTGTCGTAAGGACGGACAAACCGGTCATAGGCATATTTTCCGAATGCCGCTGCCGCTATTTCCCGCGCTTTCTCTCGACCCACAATATCGATCGCCGCCTGAATGGTCCGGATCATCGGCAAAAGTTCCTGCAGCCGTTCCTGATAATCTTCGTCATCTTTCATATGCTTAAAATCACCACCCTGTCTATGTCATTTAAATCCCGCATTATGGCTATCGAGCGGTAGCGGCTGTCCTTTTCGGTCAAACGCGCCACTTTCTCCGCCTGATCATACCCGATTTCGAACATCAATCGCCCTTTGTTTTTCAAATAATACGGAGCCTTCTCGATAATTATCTTGATGAAATCAAGCCCTTCGGCGCCGGATGTCAGGGCGATTTTCGGATCGGCCAAAACTTCCGGCGGAAGCTCCCGATATTCATTATCAGAGATATACGGCGGATTGGACAAAATCAAGTCAAATCGATTATTTATATCCAGGGCCTTGAAAGCATCCGATTCCAGAAATTTTATTCGACCTGAGACTTCCCATCTTTCGGCATTCTTGCGGGCGATTCGCAGAGCGTCTTGGGAAATATCCAGCGCCGTAATTTTGGCATCCGGGATTTCGCAGGCCATGGTCACACAGATGACCCCCGACCCGGCCCCGATATCCAGAATATCGGGAGCGGGTAATTTTTCATTCTTGATATAATTTATGGCCAGATCGCACAGGATTTCAGTTTCCGGGGTCGGCACCATTACGGCCGGTGAGACCAGGAATTTCCGCCCGTAGAAGTACATCTCGCCCAGAATATATTGAAGCGGCTTCCGCGTGCACCTCTCCTTGATAATTTCATCGAATCGCGCCAGAGTATTTTCGTCCAGAAGGGTCGCGCCGTGAAGATAGACATCGATCCGCTCGATTTGGAGCACGTATTCCAGGATTATTTCCACTTCGGCCGTGGCCGATTCTATGCCGGCTTTCTTGAGGCGCATTTCGGCCTCTTTCAGAAAGCGATGAAAAGCCCTTTCATCCATTTCAGAAGTACGGGGTTACCGAAAAGCCCTTTTCGAGAAACGGCGCCACTTCCGGGCGCGAGGCGCACCCCGACCGGGGATGACCGTGCAGATGATAGGCGGGTCGAAACGATTTCGGGGCCGATTTTTCGTCCTGTGCCGGCTCATCCGCGAAGGGGATCTTCCGGATTATAAGAAATCCCCCGACCGAAAGGGCGGTCGCCTTTATAAAATTTCTTCTCAACATTTATTTGTCTCCTCCTCTTCGGCGGCCAGGTTGAAATTATTGATTTTCATCGCCGGCACTTTCATCAGGACCGAGTACTGCGGATAGACAATTTCATCCTTTGATATCTCGGCAATACCGGAAAAAGCCTCCAGAATCGATTGATTGGTCCGCATCGTTTTAATCGCCGAACCGAGTTTCCCGCCCTCAATTAAAAATGTCCCATCCCGGGTGGTCCCGGTTACCATCGTCTTCATCGGATTCAGATAATTGATATACCAGAAATGGGTAATCAGGATACCTTTCTCGGTCGATTTAATCATATCTTCAATACTGCTATTACCCGACGCGACTACCATATTTTTGGGATACGGCCCGAAACTGTTGTTGGGGGGAAGGGCATTGCCGGTCGATTTTTCCCCCATCAGGTCGGCATAGTACGAATTGTATACCACCCCTTTGGCGATCCCATTTTCAATCAAGGGGACTCTTACCTTCGGCGTCCCTTCATAATCGAACGGCTGATTGTTGAAAGATTTGTCAAACGGATCTTCGGCCACCGAAAAATTATCCCCGGCGATTTTCTGTCCGATTTTATCGGTCATAAATGACCGGTGTTCATACAGCGTCTTGCATCCGAATCCCATAAACGCCAGCATCAGGAGCAACTGCCCCACCGCCGCCGGTTCCAGGATTACGGTGTATTGGCCGTCCGGCATCGCGATAGGATTGCGCGACAGCATCGCTTTCTGCGCCGCCGTCTTGGCCAGGCCATCGACATCGATTTTGGAGGCATCGGGATTGAAAGCCGACGACCATCCCGAGTTGTTTTCTATTCCCGAAAGGGTCATGGAGAGTTGCGCGTTATTCCCGGTAAAATACCTTTCCACTCCGAGGCTGTTAGCGACCGTCAGGCTCTTAGTTTCGATTCGAAACGCCCCCGAGGCTTCCAGATTCCCTTTGCGTCCGATTGCCGCAATTCTCTCTACCGCCTCGGCCCTCAATTCCGGCGTATATTTGCTCGTGCCTTCCGAAATGGAATTTTCATTCAATTTTGTGGCACTCGGTTGAGGCAACGATACGAATTTGTCATCGGTCTGGGCATGAACCAGCATGGCGGCGCTGTCGGCCACCGCTTTTTTTAGGCCCTCCTCGGAAATATCGCCGGTGGCCAGGACACTTATTTTTTTATTCTTTATAGTTCGAATATAAAGAGTCGTTTCTTCGGTATCGATATTCTGATGAATCTTCGATTCGGCGAAACGGGTCAGACTGAGACGATTATTCTCCAGCACCGCTTCGGCCATGTCGCCTTTGGAGTCTTTGAGCACCGCTTGCAGAATGCCCATTGCTTTTATCCTGTCGATCATCGCCTCACCCTCCCACCTGAATATTGTCGAAACGGCAGGGCGATGCTCCCTGTCCGGTGCGGGCATTCTGGCCCGGTTCCCCTTTGCCGCAGTTGGGCGTCCCCCAAACCCGCCAGCTGCTCTTGTCGGCGATGGCGGTGCATTTATTCCAAAAGTCGGTCGTGCATCCCGAGTAGGTCGGATTCTTGATCGGGTCGGCCAGCTTGCCGCCTTTAATCAGCCAGCCGATTTCACACCCCATCTGGAAATATTTCCGCTGATCGTCGATCGACCACGAATTGACTGTATTCATAAAAATACCGTCGTCGATTCCGCCCAGAATATCGGCGACCGATTTGTCACCGGGAAGCAGATTGATATTGGTCATCCTACCAGAGGAACATTGGCCCAACCGTCGGCCCGCATGGCGCCGGTAGAGACTTTCCCGATTCGGGCCGCGGTCTCCCGCGACGATAAATAATTCACCAGCACTCCGTCTTTAATTAAATCGACCCGTTCCGACGGGACCCCTTCGTCATCGTAGCCGTACGACCCCAAGCCGTGCGGATCGGTCGGATCGCTCACCACCGTTACCATCGATGAGGCGTATTTCAGTTTGTCCAGATTATCCGGTGTGGCAAACGACGTCCCCGAGAAATTCCGCTCCGAACCGAACACCCGATCCAGCTCCAGCGGATGCCCGATTGATTCATGAATCTGAAGCGAAACCTGGTCGCCGGAGAGGAGCAGGGTCGTAATTTTGTCGGGACAGGGAGAGGCATTCTGAAGCATCCCCACTTCATCTATAAGGCGCGGAATCGACTCCTCCATTTTCAACTCATCGAGGAGTTCATACCCTTTGCATTGGTACTGCCCCGATGATGACGGATAAGAGCGTTCGTACCGTTCCCGGCGGGATTTGGCCATTCCCAGCGACATTCCGCCGCCGGATTGAATGATTATTTGACGGATCGCGGCCCCTTCGCTGGAGACAAAATATTTGTCGATTTTGCGGAAACCGGCAAAGCAATTTCTCGAATTAATTTTGTCCGCTCCGGCAACCGCTATGGCGGTATCGAGGTCCATTAAAAATAAGAGTTTCTTCTCCAGCGAAACCGTAAACGGATCGATTTCATACGATGATACATATTCCCCTTGAGCCGCTTTGAGCGGGGCGAGGACAATCCGGCCCTGGTTGACCAGGGCCGAGGCCTTCGCGATTTCGACCGCTAGGGCCGCTTTTTCTTTTATTGATTTTTCCGATAAATCATCGGTGGCCGCAAATCCCCACCCGCCATTCTTGATCACTCTGATACCGATACCGTTCGATTGGCTCTCCTCGATCGGCGCCACTTTGCCGTCGGCTACCGAAAGATTCTCGTCCTGAATTTTCTCGACCCGAACGTCGGCATACTCCGTCCCCAGAGAACGGCACTCCTTGAGGGCGATTCCGGCTAATTTTTCTCTGTCCATTTTTGCTTTCTGTTTAATCCCAAGATATATAAAGCAATTATTATCGCCGTCAAACCATAAGCAAATAAGGCCGTCGCGGCAATCGAAAATTGAATCGAGTGGGGAATAAGATATATGGCCATCACCAGCAAATATCCAACCAGGGCCAGATACCCGAGGGTTTTGTTCGAGTAATTATTGCGCCCGAACCGCCCCTTGTATAATGTCCCCAGCATGGAAAGATTAAGAAACACCAGATACAGAAGTACAATCTGAGTCTTATTGTCAGTAAAATCCCACCCGAACGGAATTGCTTCCCAAATTGTCCCGAAGGCATAATAATTCATCCCCCAGCCAAACGGATATCCGCCCAAAAAAACCGCTATTGTCGCCCATTTGAAATTGCGTGCCATCGCCGCAATACCGCTAATACCCCGGATAACATTAAAAGCATCAAGCAACGCCAGAGTGGCCAGGTAGACTCCGACAAACATCAGCAGAATATGCGGAATTACGATATACAGCGGCACCGACCCCTCATATTTGAGAAGAATCGGCTTGGTGCCGTTTTCGGGGAAATTGAACGAGATACTCCCGTCGCGGCTGTGGATATAGAAATAATAGAGCAGTTTTTTCCCTTTGGGAAAGATGGGGAGGGGGGCGCGATAAAACCCGGAATCGGCCGGAAGCAAATCCAGGTCGCGATAGATACCCGGCCGGGAGAGCCGTCCCTCGACCATTGTCCATTTCATCGCTACGAAGAGAAAAGAGTTATCGGGGCTGGTGATTTTGAGCGAGATAATATCCGGTTTACCGTCGATTGTTTTGGCTATTGTGGCATGTTCGATGGTGATAGCCCCGTTGGTTTCTTTGAGCTCGACGGAATGGACCGGAGCGAGGCGCCGCGCCATAAACAGCATCAATGCCGTGATAATAACGGCGACCCCGTATCGGACTGCTATTCTCACGCCGCCTTTTCCGCTTCCTTGCCCGAGGCCCGGAGCCGTTTCTCCAAATCGTCTTTTTTAAGGGCGGTTATGATTTCGTCGAGATTACCCTGCATGATATCATCGAGCCGGTGCAGGGTCAGGCCGATACGATGATCAGTGACCCGCGACTGCGGAAAATTGTAGGTCCTGATTTTGGCGCTGCGGTCGCCGGTGCTGACCATCGCTTTTCGTTCCTTGGCGATCTGGCGGTTTTGCTCCTCGATGGCATGGTCATAAAGCCGTGCCCGAAGCACCTGCATCGCCTTGACCTTGTTTTTCAACTGCGATTTTTCATCCTGGCAGGTGACCACCGTCCCGGTCGGAATGTGGGTGATACGCACCGCGGAATCGGTGGTGTTGACCGATTGTCCGCCCGGCCCGGACGACCGATAGACATCGATTTTAAGATCTTTTTCGTCGATTTTGATATCCACCTCTTCCGCTTCCTGCAACACCGCCACGGTGGCCGCCGAGGTGTGAATCCGTCCCTGCGCTTCGGTTTGCGGAACCCGCTGCACCCGATGCACCCCCGATTCGAATTTCATCTCGCCGTAGGCGCCGTCCCCTTTAACCATGAAAATAACTTCTTTGAGGCCGCCGATTCCGGTCGGGTTGGATGATAAAAGGTCCACCTTCCAACCGCGTCGTTCCGCATAACGGGTGTACATCCGATACAGGTCGGACCCAAATATCGCCGCTTCGTCGCCGCCGGTCCCGGCCCGTATTTCGATAATGGCGTTCTTGGCATCATTCGGGTCCCGCGGCACCAGCAGAACATTCAACTGCTCCTCCAACACGGCCAGTTTCTCGGTCGAATCCTGTAATTCGGTTCGGGCCATCTCCATTAACTCCGGGTCGGCCTCGTCCCGCAATATCTCCCGGGCTTCGTTAATACTCCGCAGGCACTCTTTATACTGCCGCCCCGTTTTCAGGATTTCTCCGACCTGACGATGCTCCATGGAGACTACCCTCAGGCGCGAGGGATTTCCGAGGACCTCGGGACTGGATAATTCGTTGTTCAATTCCTCCAGCCGCTTTTCCAATTTTTCTATAATCGCAAGCATAATTATATCATCTCTTTATTGATAAAAAATCCGATGCAAGGATAACGCTTGAAAGCCGCTAAAGGCAAGTCTTTTTAACGGCCAGTTTCGATTCCGTGACTCCGAGCGCGCTCTCCAGCGCCACGATGGCCACTTCCATTTGATCCACCGATGGTTCTTTGGTGGTAATACGCTGCAACCAGAGTCCCGGCTGAATGAGAATTTTGGTGATGGAATTGTCCCGGGTCCGGCCGGATAATTTGAGCAGTTCGTACGCTCCCCCCGCCACAAAGGGAAGAAGCAGGAAATGAAGCATAAAGCGGGTGGCCAGAGCCGGCGGATTTCCGGTGATAACGGCAAACATCGTATCGGAGAAAGAATAGATTACAATCGCGAAAAGGGCCACGATCAATATAAAACTGGTGCCGCAACGGGGATGAAAAGTGGTGAAACGGGACACATTTTCCGTCGTCAGCTCCAGGCCGTTTTCATAAGCGAAAATCGATTTGTGCTCCGCCCCATGATATTGGAAAACCCTCTTGAATTCGCCGAAAAACGAAATTCCCCAGACATAAATGAGAAACAGCACCACCCGAATGCCCCCGGCAACCAAGTTAAACGCCACCGCCCCTTTCTTTACATTCAGAAGGGTCGATATCGCCAGCGGCAGAAAGAAAAAGACCGCTATCCCCAGCGCCAGGGCGAAAATGGCCGTCCCGAATAGAACAACACTGCTGGTCTTCTTTTCTTTATAAATGTACGGTTTGCCGCTTTCCAGGGCTTCCTGTTTTTCGATTTCCCGAACCGCGATATCGGCCGAAAAATTTAAAGTTCTGATGCCGATAATCAGCATTTCGAAAAAAGCGACGACGCCCCGAATTACGGGCAAGCTGAGAAATTTATACCTGCTGGAAACTGACTTGAAATCTTCGGATTTTACCAGAATCTCGCCGGACGGAATCCGTACCGCTGTCGCGATACGATCCTTGGCCCGCATCATAACACCTTCTATAACCGCTTGTCCGCCGACTCCTAAGTCAGGCATTATATCCTCACTGCGCTAAAATTTTATCAATCGCCCGTTTACCGCCTTACACCGGCTTACATTATGAGAATATACGCAGACACGCCCCGTTTCGAAGCAAGAAAAAACTGTTATTCCGCTTTGGTGCTTTTGGTCTTCTTGGCCCCGGCCGGTTTGGCGGTCGCCTTCTTATCGGCTCCGTATTTCCTGCGGAAACGTTCGATACGACCGGCCGTATCAACCAGCTTCTGGCGGCCGGTGAAGAACGGGTGACAGTTGGAACAGATTTCGACCTTGATGTCCTTTACCGTCGAGCGGGTCTTGATGACATTGCCGCAAGCGCAGGTAATGGTCGTGTCGAAATATTTGGGATGAATCTTTTCTTTCACTTTCTCTCTATCCTTTATTGCCAATTCATATTCGCCGAAACAACGAACAATAAGTATAACCACTAAGTTCCTTTATAGCAAGAAAAATCCATTCCCAAAATCGCTCCCAATCCCTGCCGCGCCCCCCTTTGGGGGCCGCCCCCGACTCCTTCTAATCCTTTGACTATTTTGAAAATACGAGAATAAAGGCGGTTGCGCCCGAGCCGCAATCTTCCTGTCCGAAACCTCCGAATAATTCGCTCACCCTAAACCCGGCGGAATCGGCCAGGGCTCGCATTTCCTCCGGGCGGTATTCTTTTTCGGAAATTCCGAACCACTGGTTTTCCTTCGTCACCGAATCGATCGCAAAATCCCGAATTACTTTCACCCGCTGCTCCGCAAAATAATACTGCTCCCGGCATACCAGTGAGACATGCTCAAAATAAAGGGACCGCTTCTCTTTGTACCATTGCCCGCGGTTGTGCCGATCTTCTTCTGTGAATTGATAAAGATGAATGATGAAAACGCCGTTTTTCCTGAGAGCCCGAAAAGCCGTATCAAAAATTCTTTGATTTTCTTCCGGCGAAAAATGGCCCATTTGCCCGCAAATCAGATGAACCAGATCGAACTCATTGTCAAAATCGGTCGCCAGAATATCGCCGCACCGAAAATCGATTGCCAGGTTTCTCTCATGCGCCGCCTGTCGGGCGTATTCGATCGGATACGGGCCGATATCGACTGCGGTCACCCGATATCCCCCCTCCGCTAGCGCGAGAGCATGCCGGCCGCCGCCGCAGGCCATATCATATATCCGGGAGTCGG
>CALMKK010000331.1 GCA_937867135.1 uncultured candidate division Zixibacteria bacterium | reverse complement strand
GCCGTATCTATTTCTTCTTCTTGGAAAAATCAAACGGCGGGGTGCGAAGATTCTCGGGATAGATAATTTTGGGCCTCGCGATGCCCAAAAATCTTTGGTGCCATTTCCATTTCTTCTTTTCCTGCCGCACGAATTTACGAACATCCCTTTCCCACTGAGACATCAGAGCGTCATACTTCTCTATTTTCTGCAACAGGTTTTCGATATTCTCGCGCCGTTCCATCGCCGCGCGGAAGGTGTCATATTCCTTGAAATTAAATACGGTTTGAACAATCGGCTCAAAAAATACCATCATCTGCGAACCGATATAATTCAATGGCTTGACCGATTCCAGAGTCAGGATAGCCGGCACGGCCATCCGCCATTGAATGACTTTAAGGGCCACTTTCTCCAGTACCGCATTTTCTTCTTCGGGAATGGCCGGTTCCGGCGCATCGGAACCGCCGGCGGCGCCTTTAAAAAATGACATGGCTATTTATCCACTCCCTCTTCGGCTCGAATCTTATCGATTTGCTTCTTCACGAAAGCCATCACCTCATCGCGATTGTTCCAGAAGCGAATATACAACCCGCGGAAATTCTCCAGTCGCGAAGGTCTCAAAAAGGGCGAGAGAAGAACGCCGTTTTTATCGGGATAACAGGAGCGGTACTGCGACCATTTTCTTTTATTCGTCTGTATCGTGCTTTTTACAACAATTTCTCTCTCGGTCAATTTGTATCGGGTGGGGAAATAAAAGGCCGCCAAAGATCCGGTGAGAATGGCGAATCCCAAAATGGCGAACCAGATCGAATAGGTCATATAATAAACTATGACCACCAGAACCATTATGAACAAAGAGACCGCGACCGTGCGGATAAGATTCTTTTTCGCCGGATGGCAAACCCACTCCAAAACCGGGCCGTCATCCTGCGCCTCGTCATCTTTTTTCTTCTCCGTCTTCGGGGTCTTGCTTCCCGTCGGGAGGTCAAATGACAATTGATCCGGTTCTTGTTCGGGCATAAGGATTATTTCTTGTCCTGCTCGGGCATGCGGTACCGCTCTTTTTTAACCAGTTCCATTTTCTCGATTAATTCTTTCGGCTCGAATATCTTTTTATCGATTAGGAGCCGCACCAGCGCCTCCTGCGCCAGATTATTCGACAGCGCCAGTTCCTCAAAGGAGACATCCCTTTCCTTGCCGTCGATTATCATCTTCAATGCGAATTTTTTATCCTCGGACATCGCTATTCTCCTGATTTGATATTTTGATTGAGGCTCCCTTGACGGTACCCTTCCAGATCCAGCGCCACATATTTGAACCCGGCCTTTTTTATCGCGTCGATAATTTTATCTTTGATCCCGTTTTCAAGGACACGGACGATATCTTCCGGCCGCAATTCCAGCCGCGCCACCTCATTATGATACCGCACCCGAAATCCGCTGAAACCGAGACGCCTTAGGGCCGTTTCCGCCATATCAATCTGGTGCAACCGTTCCGGAGTCACCTCGATGCCGTACGGTATTCTCGAAGCCAGGCAGGCCGCCGCCGGTTTTTCGGCAAAGGACAGATTGTATTTCCGCGCCATTTCCCGCAATTCATTTTTATCCAGCTCCGCTTCAAGAAGAGGCGAGACAATTTGAAATTCCTCCGCCGCTTGGCGCCCCGGCCGGTAATCGCCGGTATCGGAAAGATTACTTCCGTCGAAAACCGCTTCCGCTTTCAATTGCGATGACATCGCCTTCAGTTTGTCGAATAACTCCTGCTTGCAGAAATAACAGCGATTGATCGGATTTTTCTTATAATCGGGATTATTGATTTCCTCGGTCGTGATAATCAGATGCCTCTCATCGGGAAGACCGATCTCCTGCGCCAGCCGCCGCGCCTCTTTTTCTTCTTCTTCAGGAAGCGAATCGGAATTGGAGGTCACCGCCCAAACATTATCTTTCCCCAGAACTTTCACGGAGGCCCAGAGGACAATCGCGGAATCGAGTCCGCCGGAAAAGGCCACCAGGGCATTTTTGTAACGGCCGATTATTTCAAATAGCTTTTGTTCTTTTGTCTCCGGCGATATCATTGATCGACCCGCTTCGGCTTACCCGCTTCTATGGTGTAAACCGGCATAATCGTGTTTTCACGGTCGGCACCAAATAATACGTTTCCGGCCGCGCCCTGGAAGCCGGAAATACCGGTTAAATAATGAACCATGGCGCTTCGCGAAAAAGCCCCGGCCTTGAGACCGTTGCAAATTAATGTCATCGCATCATACCCCAGCGCTTCCAGATGCCCCGCGCTCTGGCCGTATTTATCGAAGAAATCCGAGTTGAATTTGCGGAACACCGAATTATTTTCATTGGCGATCATGGCCGATGTGAAATAGCAGGTCTTGATAATATCGCGGCCCAAATAATATATTGTACTATCGGCCCAACCGTCGCCCCCCAGATAAGTGACCCCGACATTATAGAAATTTATCTGCGGCATAAGTTGTTGCAACTGCGGGGCCGCCGCCGGAATATAAAGCCCTTCGATCCGCGCCGGCATTTCTTTCGATTCCAGCGTATCGCCGTTTTCGTTTACATAAACGGCCGAGTCGGATAATCGCCCCGCGAAGGAGAGATTCTTCAGGTCATTGATGATGGCCCCGAAATCGGTTTCGCGAACACGGAAATATTCCACGCCCAAAACCGTTCCGCCGAGCGCCTTAAATCGATTCGCAAACGCCTCCGCCATCCGCAAATTCTCCGGAAGTGTCGGCGTAATAATCGCCACCGTGTCGATTTTCAAACGGCGGTAGGCAAATTCCGCCATCTTTATTCCCTGCCGATCGAGAGTCGGCTGCAATTGAAACGAGGTATTGGATAGATCGGTCAATCCGCCCTGCCCGGCCGCCGGGATAATCAGGGGCAGATCACTGCAGGACAACGCCGCCGATGTCACCGCGGTTTCTTCGCTCGTCAAAGGTCCAATGACGGCATTCGCACCCCGCGCTTCGAGCCGCCGGACAATCCGCGCCGCTTCAACCGATTCCCCCCTGGTGTCATAAATGACCGGAGTCAGGCTCTGGCCCGTTTCCCGGGTATATTGCTCCACCCTCAGCATCGCCCCGTCGAGTATCGATTCCCCGAACTTCTGCAGTTCACCCGAAAGCGGCAGGACAATCCCGATATTGGCGGATTCGCGAAGCAATCCTTCCACGGTCGTTTTCAAAGCGGCCGCCTCGGGCGATGAACAGGATGATAACAGCGACATCACCGCCTGGTAATTTTTCCTGATTTTCAGTCCCCGCGCCAGCGCCAGTTCCAATTCACATTTTTTTTGCTCCGGGACGGAAACCAGATTCACTTTTTCATAAACGCTGGCCGGAGCCGATGATATCGCAATTTCAAGAGTCCTTAAAAGCAGGGAATCAAGTTCCCGATCGACGGATAAAGAATAAGCGGTCAAATAAGATTGTACCGCCGAATTTTCCTGGGCCTGCCGGTACTGGATATTTCCCAAA
>CALMKK010000330.1 GCA_937867135.1 uncultured candidate division Zixibacteria bacterium | reverse complement strand
CGCCACCGCCTTGAAATATCGGGGTATCCGGCTCGTGGTGGCCGGTTCATTTTCGGAAACATATAAACGCAATGCTTTGAATAATGGATATTTGGTTATTGAGGCCCCGGACCTGGTTCGGAATCTCAAAGCTCAGTTCGGCACCGATAAATTGACCGTGCCGACCGGCCTGGAGGCCAAATTGGATTTTCGCCATTCGTTGATAGAGGTCGCCGATCAAAAATATAGTATCGGGCCGGTAGGACCGGCCGCGCAGGAATTGATAATTTCGGGCGGGTTGGAAAACTGGGTAAAAAGAAACTTATAGCGGGCTAAGGCCGTCAAACCTGTTGAATGGAATCCATAGAGGCTGAAAATAGCGCTGTCGCCGAATCATCGGAGCAGCCGAAAAAACTTCTGAATAAAAATTTTGTCCTCCTTTGGCAGGGGCAATTTATCAGTCAAATCGGTACCCAGGTCCACGGGATCGCGGTCATGTTCTGGCTGAAGCACGCCACCGGTTCCGCCACCATTATGGGGACTCTGATGATGGCTTCAATGTTGCCCAGCGTATTGCTCGGCCCCATTGGCGGCGCCTTCGCCGATCGCCACTCCCGCCGCAAAATCATCCTTTTCAGCGATCTGTTTTCCGGTATACTGGTATTGATAGTGACAATGATGCTCTTCTATAAGCCGACGGAAGTCGATTTCATCGTGGTTTGGCTGACCGTAACCTATATTTTTATGGGTATTTCCAGCGCGGCCTTCGGTCCGGCACTTTCGGCGGCTCTTCCCGATTTGGTGCCCAGAGAAAAAATCCCGGCCGCCAACTCCCTGCGTCAAACCACTATGCAAATTTCATCATTTTTCGGTCAGGGTCTGGGCGGCGTCCTTTTCCGCATATTGGGCGCACCGATACTGTTTCTGGCCGATGCGGTCAGTTTTTTTATCTCCGCCTTCTCGTTGATTTTTGTTAAAATTCCACAGAAATACCCGGAAAGGACCGCCGGATCTAAGGCGATTTTTAATCATTTTAAGATTTCAATAATAGAAGGCTTGCATTATGTTTGGCGAAATAAGGGGCTCCGCAGTCTCATTTTTGCCGCCGCTTTTCTCAATTTTTTTATTGCACCGGTCGGGATCCTTCTCCCCTTCTATGTTGAAGATACTCTTAAATCGACCCCGGACTGGTTTGGCTATTTTATGGCCCTGTTGGGAGTCGGGGCTCTTTTGGGATACGCCATCGCCGGATGGATTTATATTCCCGGGAAAAAGCAAAGCATGCTGATAGTCATTCTATTAATTGCGGAATCATTGGTAATCGGATCCCTCGGCTTTGTGAAATCGACATATATTGCACTAATAATCTTTTTTTTAATCGGTCTGTTTAACGGAACAATCAATATTTATATTTCAACCATCTTGCAGATGACCACTCCGACCGAGATTCGGGGGCGTGTTTTCAGCGTCCTGGGGACCGTGGCTGGTGGGCTCGCACCGATCGCCATGGGGCTGGCCGGTATCATTGCCGACCTGTTGAATAAAAATATCCCTCTGATTTTTATCCTCTGCGGTGGTATTTCGGCGCTCTTGGCGCTGATTGTGTCATCGGGACATGAATTCCGCAACTTCCTCGCTTATGAAATTCCCCGGAAAAACAAATAAGCGATTCCTTCCGGAAAGACTAAGCGGAATAATAATTGAAATCGGTTGCGAGGCGGGTCATATTCCCGATTTTGGGCGGATTCCTGATTGTGTCCCGCCCGGTTTCAATCGGTATATCCCCCCACAAATTAGACGGGCAAATTAAATCGGGCTTTAAAACCGGCCAGCCGATAGGCAATATCTTCAAACCGCATACAGCCGCCGGATAGTTCTTACATAATGATCACCAGTTTGCCGATCTGATTTCCAAATTTCGACTCAACCACAAAATAATAAATACCGGAAACCACGGCCTGGGTATTACGCGTAATCATATCCCATTCGTCTGTACCGCTCCGGGGGTTTCCTTCGGGAACATCGTGAACTATTTCCCTGACCAAATCACCGTCGATGGTGAAAATCCGTATTTTGCATTGATGGGGGAGATTGGTAAAATGAATACGGCGAAGTCGATCCGGAGCACTATTTGCGTCATTAAGACCCCGTCCTTCAAAATTACCTCCCGAAAGATCCCCGTAATGAGCATCACTTCGATATGGATTGGGATAGGCGATTACTTTCAAGTTGTTGGCTTCCACCACATTGGCGTTGTTCTGGGCGTAATCTGCAATCATATTCGAGGTCGGGGAACTCTCCAGTGATTCCAGGCCCTTTCCCGGCGAACCATAATCAAAGGCCGTAACCGCCACATAGTACAGCTGCGACGGCAAAAGATGCTTGATCGCGAATTCATATTCATAATATTTGAAATAACCGTCACCAGTCAACTCATCCGGGTAATGGGCCCGCGCCGAATCGAGATTGAGAGTGGTCGGCGGCGGTTGGTCCGGATATATTTTATGAATCGCGACGGGGTTGGACAGGTCCGATTGATTCCAGTCCTTTTTGGTAAAATAAAAAGTGGAGTCTTTCCAAAGGAATAGATAATCGCGGTCATATGTCAATGGGTTGAAATTCTGACCGTATAGTTTCTGCAAGGAGTCAAGAGAAAACGGCGGATCCAAAACCTCAAAAAACTGACGCGGCGCGTTCCAGATATGTTTCTCAAAATCAACCAAATCGTAGGATGACGTCAAGACGAAAGCCGCCGGATTAGGTGTTAAAGACAGATAAAGACGATATCCTTCGAAATCGATTTTCTGACTGAAAACGTCTTTCTCCGTTTCCGAACGAGTCCCGTTCCATCGCACCACAATTTCCCCTTCATTGAAATCATTGAGACGCGGATAAATCCATATTTTCGGGGCAGGCGGAGGTGTGGCACCGCGAAAATCAGGCACGCCGTCGCCTTCGTAATACGACGTATCCGCCTTTAAATAAACCGTCGTGGTTTCGATAATCAGCGGATCATATTGGACGGTGTCGAATTTAAGCGTCGAATCAAAAACGCAAACGCGATATCTCCCTTTGTAATCGTCGCCGTCGGTATCATATCCCGGGTTATCATAAATCCAGGAGGCCCAGGTGGCATTCAGTCCGAAATCCTGAAAATTCAATTTATCGTAATAGGCCTGAGGAGCGAAGGCATTGAACATATTTCTAAAAGCATTGCAATCGGTATGAAAATTCTCGCCGCATACCTGTGCAAAACTCAAAGGCAGAACTTCCCCCTGTCGAATAGTGAACGGCCCAAAGGAAAGGAGATATCGAGTGTCGAAACCGTCGGCGAAATCGGGCGCATCTTTGGGCGATGGCAACCAGCCCTCGGCGGTATGATCGACTGCCGAAAAAAGCTGATCGTAATCAAATTCCTCGTGCCTCATAATATAGTATTTATTTTTATCCCCTTCCGGAGTGCCTAAATTTCCACCGAAAACCCGAAACGGATCATCGACCGTGCCGATCATACGCGGACCGAAATCTGAGGCCGGGTCGCTATTGGAAATCCACCAATTGAACGAATATTTCAGGGAATCGGAAGGGGTTCGTACCACCCTCGTTCCCATCACACCCGTAACCGAATTGCCTGGATCAAACGGACAGGGATCTCCCGCCGATTGCTTGCCGTCGTTATCCGCCAGCCAGGCAATATTAATGGTATCTATGAAACCGCAGCCAAGGGGCGATGGGATAGCCCGCTTGAATCCGGAGATATCATCCAAATATCCGTCGCCGCCCGCCCCTACACTTACATCCCCATCCACGTAAATGCCCATATAGACCTTATTCAGCGTTTTTGATCCAATATTTTTTATACTGTAATCAAAGAGAACAAAATCCTCGGCATACGCATAACTCCAGCCATATGTCCGCTGAGTCACTTCGATACCGAGGGGCGTATGAGGCCGACTGTCAAACGGGTCAGGTTGCACATGAGTCGCACCTGTGACGGTATCAGTGTAAGTGGCGATCCAATCCTGCTCCGATATGGCATCGCTGTCATTTTCCGATATGGATCGATAAATCATCCTTCCCTTGGGTGCGTCGCAGGGATCCGGCCAGAGTTCTTTGGTGCTATGCCAGCCGTCCGCTCCCACCGAAACCAATGTGTCGATTCCCACTACGGCACCGATCCAAAAGGCACCCGCAAAAAGATAGTTGCTTCGACTGGGAAAAGGATATATGCAGGAGGGCGCCAGGCCACCGTCAAGAGGGTTGACGGCTCCGGGAATAAAGCCGGTGCCAAAATGCCCCTGATTCGATATAGTCAGTCCTATTTTCCCTTTGTTATGAACACCAACACCCACACACGGCTCATTGCTGGAGACTTTGGCCGGTTTAAAGGCCGAATCGGCGACATCGAATAAGGCGCGAGCCGAAATATTCGGCGCCAAACTCAACATAACTGGTACTGATAATAATATAACTAAGTATTGAAGGTACTTTCCCATATTGCAGGACCCTCGTGCAAAAATTCGATGCTTCGGCTGAGCCAATTTGCGGGTAGGCTTTCCGACTTTTTCCCAACTATTATAATTTAATACCGTTTGCCGGAATAGGCAAGCATCTTGAGCGTCGATTTTTCATCGCTTGTTAAAAAAGAAAAAACCTTGAAAAGAGATTGATAAAGACGGCCTCAAATCAGGGCCCTAAAGCAAGCATTATTGTGGCTGTGAAAGAGTCCGGGCGCCATCCGTTGGTTCGGCTAATGCGGATTAATTGGCCGCTTCGGAGATGTTGATAGCGACCTCTTTACTTCTATCCGAGCCCTCAATGAGC
>CALMKK010000329.1 GCA_937867135.1 uncultured candidate division Zixibacteria bacterium | reverse complement strand
ATTGGTGCATTATTTTTACAATTTAATGATCCCGGAGGCTTTTGGATATAATCGCCTGCGTTGCCATTTTCCGCTTCTATTGCGCTTCAACAAAGAAATCCCGCTTGATAATAAGATCGATTTCTGGGGCATAAATTATTATTACCAGATGCACCTGCGCTTTAAGTCGAATCCCTTTCGCCCGTTTCAAATGCTTTTTGATCAGCGCTCCCACGAAGGGCGTTCAGATTTGGGATGGGAGACCTATTCAACCGGAATTTATCGGGTTATGGAATGGCTCAGGTTTACAGGAAAGCCCTTCTATATAACTGAGAACGGTATTGCCACCGATGATGATGATAGGCGTCTCGCTTTTCTTCGTTTTCATCTCGGAGTCGTGGATTGGGCCATCAAAGAAAACTTCCCCCTCAAAGGATATTTTCATTGGTCGTTTCTGGACAATTATGAATGGCTGGAAGGTTATTCGGCCCGGTTCGGTTTGCTGGAAGTGGATCACGAAAAGGATTTGATGAGAACTATTCGCAAGAGCGGTTCGGAATATGCCGCCCATATTCGGCTAAATCTGAAATAGCAAATGGGGGCGAAGAATCTAACAAAATCATAACATAAAAATCACAAAAGCCTTACCGAATTTATCCAATATTGCTCAACAGTATGGATGAATTCTTCAAAATCGGGACACTCTTTTTTTTGGGATTTGTCTTATTGAGCCTGACATACTATCTGCTCACAGTGACCATTTCCCTGTATCAGTTATTGAGGGCAAACAAACCCGATAAAATATTCCATCCCGCCATTTCCATATTAAAGCCGTTAAAAGGAATGGATGACTGTCTGGAAGAAAACCTGAGGTCATTTTTTATTTTGGATTATTCGCAATACGAACTCCTTTTCGGCATAATGGAAGAAAATGACCCGGCAATCGCAGTGGTGCGGCGGCTTCAAAAAGAATATCCCCATATTGAATCCAAACTCATAATAAATAACCGGAAAACCGGCTTAAATCCCAAAATAAGCAACCTTTGCAATATCTTCCCCTTTGCGAAATATGATTTCATTCTTATCAGCGATAGCAATATCAGTGTGGGCAGGGACTATCTTCGTGAAATGGCCGCTCACATGCAAAATCCCGAAGTCGGGCTGGTCACCTCGCTCATACGCGGCACCGGCGCCTTGAAGATTGGGGCAATCATGGAAAATCTGCATCTTAACAGCTACATCGCCGGGAATGTAATTGCGATACAAAAATTATTCCATCGGCCGATTACGATCGGCAAATCAATGTTGTTCCGCAAAAAGACAGTTCAGGACATTGGCGGATTCTCCTGCTTCAAGGATTTCCTGGCCGAGGATCATTTGATCGGGGTTCGTATTCAGGATCTTGGCTTAAAAGTGCAATTATCGTACTATTTCATCGACAATATCAATGAAAAATGGTCCATGAGAAAATTTGTGAATCGTCATTTGAGATGGGCCAAAATGCGTCGCCATCTCAACCTGACCCATTATGCGGTCGAAATAATATCGAATCCGATTTCTCTGGCTTTTTTCTATGGTCTAAGCCATCCTGACAGCATCGGAGCTCTGATATTTGCGGCCGTAGCGACAGTAAAGATAGCCGGAGATGCGGCCATGGCGCGGGCCATGAAATCCGACCTTAAGCCAATTCAGTTTTTATTGATTCCTCTGAAGGACTTGTTAATCGGTGGCATCTGGTTAATCCCGTTCTTCAGCCGTCATATCAACTGGCGGGGGAACCGTTTCCGGATAATGAACCAGACCGCTCTTCAGTCAATTGATTAATCTTATCCGCCAATTATCGAAGCCGGCCGGTTCGCCGTCCATTAATATATTGCGGTGGATTGCATTAAAAGGGGCTATCAATTATTCCAGATATATGCGACGGAAAGTATGAAAGCGGGCATTTAATTCACCCGCCAGGCGCCTGAATTTGGTCATATCGCGGGCCTCCAGCGCCGTCCGCATTCTGACCGACAAGGTATCAAAATATATCAATTCCTGAGGCACCAAATTCGTTATATCCTTCGACTTTAATTCCGTAGGCGCACTGTCCGGGGATATCCGCCGTATTGCGGCCGTAAGACTGTCGGTGGCTTTGGCCAGGGTCAAGGGGTTGTCAATCTTCGGCAGACTGTCGGCGAAATGGAATACCAGCGTCAAGGCTTTATCGAAGGCCGGGTAGGGATAAGGAATCAGGACAGCCGCCGTTGATTCGAAATAGGCCTGGATTTGAGGGAGCAATTGATAAACAGCATTGGAATCATTGTCTTCGGCAGCCTTCTTATAGTCCGAAATTGATTGAAGCAGATTGTATCGTCGCTCTTTGAAGGCCTCGATCTTGCTTCCGTAGTGTGATGAAAATTTCATTTCGTAAAAATCACTCATGGCCGAATCCATTTTCGGAGCCGCCGCAAAAAGGGCAGAATAATTTTTCGCCGGATACGCGCGTTGCCACAGGGGATAAATTATATCAGAAAGTCTGCCCACTTTTTCATATCCGAGCCCGACCACCGTCTGAGAAGGGTAATTCTGGGCCGACAGTTGGCTATGGACAAGCAAATAAAGTAATGTGATAAGAATATAGAAAGAAATTGTTTTTATGACTTTGCGCCTGTTAAATTTCTCCAGAACGATGCCGCCGTTTTTCATATTGTTCTCCACTTGTTATTATCAATCTGCTCCAGCATTGAACCATTGAAGCATTAAGAAACGATTAGAGGAGCGTGAATATTTTGTGAGCAAAAGGCCGTCCGCCTGTCAAGGAATTATCCGAAATTCATTAATATAAAAAGGCCGCCTTATAGGGCGGCCTCTTACCAAAGATATCAGCGAAACGAATTAATCGATATGGCCGCAAACAGGCGCCGGTCCATGCTTGTACAGGAAGTTGATTATATAACTTACGTCAGTTATTTGGACGGCGTTGTTGCCATTGGCGTCGGCCTCGGAGAGACACGGCGGAGTAGGTCCGTGTTTGTATAGGAAGTTAATAATGTAACTCACATCCGTGATCTGAACGGCGCCGTTATTGTTGCCGTCACCGGGCATATTGCAGCAGGTAGTCGGTATGCCATCGCCAAGGATTTCAGCGCAGGAACCGAACGTCCATCCCCAAATCCAGGAATCGTGAATATTGACATTGGGGTCGAAGGCGCCGACATAGCTCACCGGCTGATAATATGAAGAAGTGGCGTAAG
>CALMKK010000328.1 GCA_937867135.1 uncultured candidate division Zixibacteria bacterium | reverse complement strand
TTCTCGCTTCAGAGGCGGAGCTGTGAAGGCAGACCCGCCGCCATATGTTCGGCGGTTGGTCTGAGGACCAACCGATCACGATACAAAGACTTATCTTGCACAACTATGTCGAAGCGAATTATCGAAACCAGTTATTTCCGAGTAAGGGGATCTCGGGGGGAGTTCGACCTTCAAAATCAAATCATAAAATAGCGATTTAATATTGAAATTCCCAATAGAGCAATATATCTTAAATTATCGGGCCAATCGGTTAATTTGCAATTTAATATTATTAAACAGGAGGGTGCCATGAATAAGACAGCCCTGCCACTTCTGCTTTTGCTTCCATATTTATCTTTATTGATTTCCTGCACACGACAACATGATTTCAAGGTCCTTCATCAGGTCACCGGCGGTATAGCGGAGACAAATTGCTATCTTTTATATGATATGCGGAGCAAAGAGGCCGCGCTTTTTGATGTCGGCGGCCGGATTGATTCATTGATTGAGGTCATCGAGAAGAATAATTTGCAATTGAAATATCTTTTTGTCACGCACGCGCATCCCGACCATGTTCAGGGAATGCCGGCCGTTATGAAGGCGTACCCAGAGGCAAAAGTGGCGATCTCTCGCGAGGAATATGACGATATGCGGCGGCTGTATGCCCGGTGGGAAAGCACTCTTGATTCGGAGATGGTGGCCGAAGTCAAGAAAAATCCCGAAGCGCTCGCCCTGTTCAATTTCGATTTCGATTTGCTCGGAACGCTGGATATCTTTCTGGAAGACAACCAATCATACGGACTGGGTGACCTGACAATAAAGACCCTTTTGACGCCCGGTCATTCACGGGGGAGTATTTGTTTTTATCTAAATAAAATTCTGTTTTCGGGGGATGTTCTCTTTTATAGATCAGTCGGCAGGACGGATTTGGCCAGCTCGGGCGGGACTGAAGCTATAGTCAAGTCGGTGCGGCGTCTGTATTCACTTTTTCCCGATGAAACCATAGTTTATCCGGGCCATTACCAGGCGACAGATATTGGTTCGGAGAAGAGGGAGAATAAGAAAGTGACACTTGATAAGGTAATGATGTAAGTCAGTTCTACGCATTATTGATGACGGAACGGCAGGCCCGATGCCTTATGGTTGGCGGTTGGTCTGAGGACCAACCGATCACGATGCAGGGGATAAATGTTTGGCAATTGATCTGAGGACCGATCGATCACAGTACAGGGATTTTATATTCAGCAGTTGGTCTGATGACCAACCGATCACAGTACAGGGGCTTTATGTTTGGGGATTGGTGTGAGGACTAACCGATTATGATACAGGGGCTAAATGTCCGGTCACGATACGGGGGCTAATGGACGTGGTGGACCTGTAGGTAATGGATCGTCTTTGGTCCTGGCGATACTGGAATATTAAGTAAAGGTCAGGATCTATGAAAATCCTGACCTATTTGTACGCCTTGTGCCGGCTATTTAATCAAAAGCATCTTTCTTATCTGTACCTGCTCACCGGCCCGGATACGATAAAAATAAATCCCGGTTGCGACCGGTTGATTATGGTCGTTCAGCCCCGTCCAGCCAATCCGATATGACCCGGCCGATTTGGTTTCATCCACCAGCCGACGGACTCGTTCTCCCAGCAAGTTGAATATCTCGATCGTTACATGGGAGCGCGAAGGGACGCTGTACTCAATTGTCGTTGACGGATTAAAGGGATTGGGGTAATTCTGGCCGAGCGCAAACTTTTCCGGCAATTGGCTGTTGGGCTCCATTACGGCGCTGGTGGTTTTGGTCCATTGGGCCAGATAGGCGGATACTTTGTCTCCCGCAATCGTGAAAGACCCTCCGGCGGTCAGTTTACCGTCGAAAAGAACGAGCGCCGTAGCATCAATATTTAATCCCGAACCGAGCGGCGACCAGGATGAGCCGTCCCATGATGCTATATAATTCACCGTGCCCCCCCCGGCTTCCCTAAAGGACCCTCCGGCGATTAATTTGTTGTCATATACCGTGAGGGCCACGACCTGATCGTCGGTTCCCGCGCCGAGCGGCGACCAGGATGAACCGTCCCATGAAGCAATGTTATTCGCCGTACTGCCATCCGCCATGGAAAAGTAGCCGCCCGCGATTAACTTATTGTCGTACACTGTAAGGGCGTCCACGTAGCTCCCGGTCATACCAATTCCGAGTTCCGACCAGGAAAAACCGTCCCAGGCCGCAACACGATTTGCCGAAACGCCCCCGGCCGTAGTAAATCCCCCTCCGGCGATTAGTTTCCC
>CALMKK010000327.1 GCA_937867135.1 uncultured candidate division Zixibacteria bacterium | reverse complement strand
GCTATCGCGCCCTCCTGCGGGCCTTTCACGGCAATTGGCTGGGAGCTTTCCGCGACGGGTGGTCATGCACATCCGATTTGAACCGGGCCCTGGAACTGGACAGTACCCTGTACGATGCCTATCTGGGGTTGGGAGCCTATCATTATTATCGAACCGTCAAAGCCAAGGACTTCCTCTGGCTTCCTTTCATCAGCGATCAGCGTGCCCAGGGAATATCCGAAATAAAAATAGCCATCGAACATGGTCAATTGGCCTCGTACAATGCGCGCGAGTCGCTCCTTCGCATTTATTTCACCGAAGGCCGCTTCGAGGATGGCGTTGCCCTGGCCGATTCTCTGGCGCTTAATAATCCCCGCGACCCCTATCGCCTTTTATATGAGGCTCAATGCCTGATCGGGTTGGGGCGCCTTGACGACGCCGATGAATGTGTCCGTCAATTGCGAATGGCCTGGAAATCATCCCCCTATTTCGACCCTTTCGGCTTGTACGAAGCGGAATACTTGAGCGCCGAAATATTCTTCAAGCACGGGGACAAAGAGACCGCCAGGAAAATAGTCGACCGGATAATAGAGGATAAAAAATTGGGCCGCTCCAACGCCTATTATCTCGAAACCCTTGATAAGGCGCGGGCCCTTGCATTGCAACTCCGATGACATTTTTTCTCGGATCCCTCCTTTTTCTTTTATTGGCCGGCCCTCCCGATGAAAATCTCCTCTCCCCGGAAAAAATCAGAATCATTAGGAACGGCCAGGAAGCGCTTTTAAACAGCCGTTGGGATGAAGCGGCCGCTATTTTCGATTCTCTGCATATCGTTGACAGCGCCGACCCGGCCGGATTTCTGTTTCCCGCCACTGTTCTTCAGGCCGAAATGATTGACGCCGAAGAGGATTTCTTCGGGCGACGATTTCTCCGCCTTATGGATAGTGTCCAATTTTATTCCCATATGCGCCTGCAAAGATGCGGCCGTCGCGACTCCGCCGTCTGCTATCTCTATCTGGGACACCAGGCGGCCTATCGATCGCTTTATGAGGCCCGTTTTGGATCCCGCTTCTCCGCCCTGACCTACGGTCTGAAGGCCAAAGGATTTTACCGGGACGGTCTGGCGGCTGACTCCGCCCTGTATGACCTCTATCTCGGCCTCGGTTCCTATCATTACTGGAAATCCGCCAAAGCTGGAATTCTTCGCACCGCCGGAATTTTCAATGATGACAAGGAAAAAGGAATTTCCGAAATCCGAAAGGCGATCGATTCATCGCTTTTTTCTTCCAAATCGGCCCGGGCCGCCTTGATCTGGATTTTTATCGATCAAAAAGAATATGATTCCGCCATCGCTCTATCCGGCAGAATGCTTGAATCGTATCCGGACGGCAATACTTTCATCTGGCCCTTGGCCGAATCATATTATAAAAATGGGGAATTTGAAAAAGCAGCCGATACCTATTATCTTCTTTATCAGAAACTCAAAAAGAACCCGGGCAATTACTTTAATATAATCGAATCGGCTTACCGGTGCCGTCTGGCTTGCGAAAATTTGAAACGGCGCGATCGAATCAAAGAAATAAAATCATATATTAATTCCGTTATGAAGGCGATTCCGAAAGAAATTCGTTACCGCCAAAAAGGCCGACTGGCCCATCTGGTGCATTAAATTAATTGCCAGTTTTCCCGTGCGGCGCCTTGCATATGGCAAAACGGTATTTCCCCGATTTTTCGGTCTCGATTTTATCAACCATGCTGAATTTTACGGTCTTCAGTCCTTTGATAATCCTTCGCAAAGATTGTTCATAATATTGCATGACGGATTCGTCCGGATGCGGATTATTGGATAAGCGCACCAGGATTTCGGTCGGGCTTTCCTGTATCAATTGCACCTGGCCGACCGGCGGACCATCATCGATCAGATGTAGCACCAGCGAGGAGGAAGTAATGACATTTCCCTCACTATCAATAAAATTATCACATATTCTTCCCACCACATTACGAAGGGTGGGATAAGAAAGACCGCAGCCGCAATTGTTTCCGGTCAGAGTTCCATAATCATTTATGGCATATCTGATTAGGGGCATGCCGAAATTGCACAAATCGGTCAGGACAATTTCTCCTTCTTTTCCCGGGGGCAACGGACACCCCCCCTTGACTACTTCGAGATATACGGAATCGGCGGCAATATGCAAATCATGGTGATTTCGACATTCCGCCGCGATTGTGCCGGTTTCCCGGGAAGCATATAGATCATAGACCGGCGCCATAAAACCTTGTTCCAACAACCGACGTTGATGGGGATAAAGAGGCTCGCCCGTGCAAATGACCCCTTCGATTCCGTCCATATTAATATTTCTATCAATTAAATAGCGGGCCACCTCCGTTCCCGGCGACGGGAAGCATCGAACCAATTTGGGTTTGAATTTTTTCAAATCGGCCGCTATATCGGCCAGCGATTTTTCATTCAATATTCCGGCGTAATAAACCCTGTCCCGGGTAATGAATTTATCGGCGATTTTCTGCTTTATGGAGCGGTTCGGCATTAAATCCTGGGCCGCCGGCCATATCACCGCCACCCGGGAATGCAGTTTCCAGCCGGTCCAGTTGTCGGATCGCCACTGGAAGACGGTCCGTTTGGTGCGGCATTCATTGTCGCGGCAAAATCTGACTTTTACGCCGGTCGTTCCGCCGGTGAATGATTCATGCCGCATTTTGTCGGCGATATTATCGCTCAACAATTCATGATAATGCGCACGAATGATATCTTTGGTCAAAAGCGGCAAGCGGGCCAGATCACCCGGCGATGATATTTTCTCCGGCCCGAAACCGTGGGCCTGAAACAGACGCTTATAATAGGCCGTATGTTGCCCGGCATGGTTCAGCATTTTTTTAAGTTGGTGGAATTGATATTCCTCCAGTTGCTCCCGACTCCATTCATTATGATTAATCAAGTCGCGGCAAGCACGGCACAGATTCGGCGCTCCCCCATACCGCGAATAATACCACGGCATTACCAGTTGATTAAAAACCCCATGACATCTCATAAATATTGCCCTCCTGTCAAATAACCCGGGCCGCTCACTTCGTCCGCTTCGACCCGTGGGAACCGGGAGTAGTATAAAACCGGAGGCTGACAGGGTCTGTCAGTGCTTTTTGAAAATTTTGCGCCGATCCCTAACTTCTTGACAAGCGGGGGCAAAGACCCGTATTTTCTCAGGGTCCTTATGAAAAACGAGAAAGAACAGATTACGGTAAAATTAACGGCCGAAGTCACCTGC
>CALMKK010000326.1 GCA_937867135.1 uncultured candidate division Zixibacteria bacterium | reverse complement strand
TGGAGGAAAAGGGTGTTGGGATTAAAAATCTCAATCGTCTTATCCTTCTGCTTTCGATGCTGTTTCTTTATGGTCTTGTAATGGGGGCTTATCACAGTTTTTCGCAGGCGATGGTATCGGGCGTAAAGGTCGCCGCGCTGTTCGCGCTGGCGCTTCTGATCTGTTTCCCGGCCTTCTTTATTATCCAATACATTCTCGGTTCGCGCTTGAGATTATCGCAGATGATTTCCATAATTCTATCCGGGTTTGTGTTAATGGCCGCCATCATGCTTTCATTCGTGCCGATTGTGATTATCTTTCTTCTAACCGGCAGCAATTATTACTTTCTCCACCTATTGCATATCGCCATTTTTATTTTTGCCGGTCTGTTCGGGATGAACACGATTATTCAGGCCCTCAAATATTCCTGCGAGAAGAAGAATATCTATCCTCGAACCGGGGTGGTGGTTTTCCGGTTCTGGGTGGTCATATTGGCCTTTGTGGGAATTCAGTTGGCCTGGAATTTCCGACCGTTTTTGGGAGTCAGAGGCGAGCCATTTATGCTATTCGGACAACGGGAAGGGAATTTCTATGCCGCCGTGCTGGATTCGGCCCGGCAATTGGTTCTTCCCAAAAAAGATTCCGCCCGGGAGCGGCAGTCCATGCCTTTGGAAAGCCGCCCTCTGGATACTTTGAGTTTAAAGCAATTTTTCGGAGACAGCGCCCGTGGGAACTGATATTATGACACTGGAAGAAGTTGCGGCGTATCTCAAGGTCACGCCGCAGACCATTTATGTCTGGGCGCAGGAGAAACGGATCCCGGCCGCCAAACTGGGCAAGGAGTGGCGGTTCAAGAAATCGATTATCGACAAATGGTTCGCCTCTCATTTCGACGCCAAATTCAGCGATTTGATCGAAAAGAGCAATGAAGAAGCCGATGAGTAGCACCGACGGGATAAAATAATTGCCATTTCCCGGGCCGGTAAATATAATTTCTTTCGTCACTCGCAACCGGAAGGTGCAAACTCAGGCCGTCCTGGCCGGCCGGTGCTCGAACCGTCTCCCCACAAAATAGAAGAGGACTGTTACGACCGCGATCATAATGGTCATCATGCCGAAATAATTACCGGGAGTCGTAGTCGTATAAATACGGGAGAACCAGGCCGCCAGCGAGTCGCCCAGAAAGACGGTGCAAAGCCAGATGCCGGTAATCATCGATTTCATCCGATCGGGCGCCTCTTCGAAAGCCAACTGCAGGCCGACCACCGAGATGCACAATTCCGCCATCGTAATTAAAATATAGGCGCCTAGCTCCCACATTATTGAGACCTTGCTTTGAATCCCGAAATAGCCGGCCACCGTCATCAGCCCCATGCAAAGTATCACCAAAAAGAAACCGATAAGCATCTTTCTCGGGGAAGACAGTTTGTGAGTTTCGTCTTTATCGGTTTTCAACCATATCCAGGCGAAAAGCGGCGTCATGATGACAATCAGGACCGGGTTCAGGCTCTGGACGGCATCGGGGGGAATATGCCATTTCCAGTTGAAAATATTCAAATCAAGATTCATATAATCACGGGCAAACAAGGTCCAGGTAGAATACGACTGATCGAAAATCGACCAGAAAAATACGATCAAAAGAAACAGGCCGGAGAGACGAATAAGCACCCGGATATCTTCGCTCTTTTGTCCCGGCGTTCTCTTTTCACGCTGAACCTTGCGGACATCTTCCATGGGATAATACTTCTTGCCGAAATAAAATATGCCGAGTGAAACCGCCATCAGTATGGTCGGAGCCATAAAAGCCGGGCCGTATCCATAATGATCGCGGATAAAGGGAAGAGAAAAAGTGGTGATGGCGGCGCCGATATTGATGGCCATATAGAACCAGGAAAAAGCCTGGGTCATTAAATGCGTTTTCCCTTCCTTTTGGTACATCAGGCCCATTAAGGTACTTATATTCGGTTTAATGGATCCGGAACCTCCGGCCAGCAGAAGAAGGGCGGTATAAAGGCCGACCTCGGTATTGAAAGTCCCCAGAATGATATGCCCCAATATATAGGGAATAGCGAAATAAATAATGGTCTTGAATTTTCCGAGCCAGTGGTCGGCGATATAGCCGCCCAGAATCGGCAGGATATAACAGAAGGCCGTGAAAAGGGAAACGACCGAGGCGCTGTCGGCATCGGCATAACCCAATTTCTGAATCATGTATAGTAGCAGAAGGGTTTTCATTCCGTAAAACGAGGCGCGCTCGGCCAATTCACCCCAGAAAATATAGCGGAAACCGCGAGGATGACGGTTGTCCTCGGGATTGGTCTTGATTCCCGACCCGACCATTTCATTGCCTGTCATAACTTCTTACTCCTGCCGGATTATTATTCTGCGAATTTTCAATCACCGTTACACATTGTTGATAATTTCGCCGCAATTTAGCGGATAGTTTTGATTTTGACAAATAATTTCATCAGCCTCCCAAATTCCATAGCAGGAAAATTGGAGGAAAAAAAAGGGATTGCTGATAAGGCCGGGAGAAATTTATGATTCTTCTTCGGGCGGACGGCGCATCTCGCGGCGGAACCGCTGTTCAAAGACCGTATAAAGCACCGGGATAAAAAACAGGGTGAGCAGAGTCGAGACGGTCAAACCGCCGATAACCGCAATCGCCAGCGGGGCCTGAGTCGATTCGCCCCCCAAACCGATCGCCATCGGGATTAAGCCCAACACGGTCGCAAGCGATGTCATAATAATCGGTTTCAACCGGGTACTGCCGCCGGCAACAACCGCCTCAAAGAGCTCCATCCCCCGCACCCGCAGATGATTGATATAATCCACCAATAGGACGCCGTTACTGACCACAATGCCGATCATTATTATAATACCCTGGAAAGATGTGACCGATAGAGTGGTGCCGGTAAGAAATAATGTCCAGAGGACGCCGACTACTCCCAGCGGGACAGTGAACATACTTATAAAGGGGTCG
>CALMKK010000325.1 GCA_937867135.1 uncultured candidate division Zixibacteria bacterium | reverse complement strand
GGCGCATCAGACGAACGGTCAGATCCTGGCAGGCCTGGCAACGGCGGATAGAATGAGCGTGCTCTTTTCTGATCAAACGGCGCCGGCGATGCTCGGGGGCAAATACGGGACGATCGATTATTTCATAACCGGCCGAGGGATTGTCATCATCGATGAAGCGTGCCCCGGCGATAACATTTTTGGTCCCCGGTTCGTACACTGTTGCACCGGGGCATTCGATAAACATTTTATCGTCATCGAGGATTTCAGTCTCATCGGAGATGCTGTGGTCATCATCGGTAAACGGGAAGAACGGCTTATTGGCCGTGATATTATTCGACGGTTTCAAATTACGGTGTGGTGCAGGTGTCTTGGCCATGATTTGCGCTCCGGGAAGGATTTCAGCTTTTGACGATGAGAACGATGGAGAAAAAGGCCACGGTCACCGGCAAAATGTAGGTGAATGAATAGGGTAAAAAATAGGTAGCGACAAAAGTGATGGCCACCGACGGAACCACGACATAGCGCAGGATATCGAACGAAATTTTGACAATTTTCATGGTCAGGATGGCGATAACGCTCAAGAGTAAAATAGCGGCGGCAATCAGACCCGGTATTCCGAATCGTGATTGAATAAATTGCCTTCCGGCCGTGATAAATCCGGTGGAATCGATTGATGCGGCCGCCTGATGAAGCAGATCTGTCATATTCTCTCCATGAATCCTAGAAGTCTTCCAGCGGCTCGATTGTCAGGGAGGATTCGCCGACCCGGCTCAGGCCGTTCATTCTCTGGGTGAGGAAATTCTGCGAAGTTATCCACCGTTGCGAAATGGCGAGCACTTCATTGGAATCGACTTCGGAGGTCCAGTCGAGAATGATGGTATCGATCTGACGGCCCTCGACCGTCACATCATCCATGGTAAGCGTAAATTTGACTTTCATTGCAACCGCCTGTTTTTCATCCTTAATAAGTTTTCACTTCCGGCAGGTCAAATTGCAAGCGGGATGCCATTGCGAAGGGAATCTTCGGACATTATGTATCTTATTGCGGGATAGCGCGATACGATACTTTATGGCATGGCAGAAGAAATGAATGAAAGCCTAATTCTTATGGGGAATCAATCTCAGGTATGGCATTTTCCCCATACCCGACAGAATGAATAAACCCCGGACACCGCTTGGGCCGGGGTTTACGATACGTATTGCGGTACTCCGTCCGGTAGTTTGTATGACGGAGTATTGATATGGGGCCGGTTCTTTCGCCGCATCGATAAAGATGATAGGTAGCGGTCATTATCGATACGGGTCAAAAAGAAACAGCCGCCAGGTGACTCTCAATCGGAACCTGTATTAGTTCCCAGGGCCAACGCCCTGCCCCCCTTTCAGGGGTTGTTACGTCATGAATAATCCTCCTTTCTCCGGCAATATGAAAACCGGCGAAAATATCAGTGAGGATCAGATGAGGATATGATTTTATGTTGAGCGCTTGATACCATTTTCCCACCCGCTCGGATGAATCGCTCCGTTATCGGCCCGATCGGCCGTATAAGAGCCGGCACGGTTCATCAAAGACCTTCAAAAGTCCCTGGAAGGGTCAATATAAAGAGTTGGGATGTGGTGAGGACTGACAATAATAATATAGGGATGATGGAGTATTCTGTCAAGCGGAAAGTTGCCGATTATCGATTACATGAACCATTTTTTGGTGTGATGGACAATATCGCCGAACCGGCGCATGAAATTCATATCGTCTTCGCTTAACGGCCCGGCCTGAATCGCCTTAATATTTTCCAGCAACTGCTTTTCATTATACGGCGCGGTCAGGCAGACATCGACATCGGGATTGGAGAGTACAAAGCGGTAACATTCTCCGGCGGTCGGGATACGGCCGTCCTTGGGATAATTTTTGGGGCGGCGCAATAAATAGCTCCAGCGGGTGGCGGTGTAACTGATCAAGCCGGGGTTATGTTTTTGCAGATGCGGGAAGATATCTTGTTCGGCCCCGCGATGGGCGGCGTTATAGCGGGCCATGAAAGCGCTGAAATACCGTCATCGGCCAGCCGCCCGATTAACTTGCGGTCGTGACAGGACATCCCGATCATGCGGACTTTCCCCTCATCGCGGAAACGATGGAACTGTTCGATTATTTTTTGGTCGAGTTGCTTTTCTTTCATGACACCCAGATAAAGAAAAGCATCGATATAGTCGGTGCCGAGCTGGCGGAGTCTTTTCTCGAGCGTGCGTCGGAGATTGAGATGCCCCAGAAGAAGATTATAAGCGCCGGTAGCGACCATATATTTTTCACGATTGGTTTTAAATAGTTCGCGCAGGGTTCTGGTCATGTGGGTATCGAACCCGTAGCAGAAGAAGAAATTGACACCGGCATCGATGGCTTTATGAATAGCCGCTTTGCCGGGGCGATAGGTGGCCGAGAGGCCAAGCCGGAACACTTCCTTGCCGCTCGATCCGAAAGTGGTATGGAGGAAATTGCTTGGCATGATTATAATTATGCTGATTATGCCCTTGGTGTCAAGAATGATCTTTAGGGCAGATAAGAGGAGATTGTCGCCAATGATATGAAGCGAATTGTCGAAACCCAGTTGTTTCCGAGTATTGGGATCCCGGGGGGGGATTTAGACCGACGAATCAGGATTAATGGCGGAACCGCACCCTTCAC
>CALMKK010000324.1 GCA_937867135.1 uncultured candidate division Zixibacteria bacterium | reverse complement strand
AGCCGCACTATGGTAGTATAAAGATTGGATTTAACTTCCAAAGCTCTCTGACAGGATTGAATCGCCATGTCGATTTTCCCATGAAATGAATATATTTCCGCCATAGTATCATATAAATTGGCATCACCTGGGGATATCATGGAGAATTTTCCGAGAGTCATCAAAGCATTTTCCAGCAGTCCCATACGATCATAAGCATATGCCAGTTGATTATACGCTGACCAATGCTGGGGATCAATTTCGATCGCTCGCTCAAAATTGATAATGGCCAACTCATAATTGTCTTGCCAATGATAATACAGCCCAATTTGATAGACAGCGTCAACCTCGTTGGGATAGCGTTCCAACAAAATTTCCAATTCCTTGATAGCCGTTGCGTAGTCATATTGCAGACGCGCCATTCGACTCTTAATATAGCACCGTTCTCGAAATGTTGCTTTTGCGGAATACCTAACGGCATTCGCACAATGGAATTCTCTCATCTTTTCATCATCAACCCAAGAGAGTCCGTAGTGCGCCATGGCAAATTCGGAATCGTATTGAAGCGCCATTTCATAGGAACGACGAGCTTCGGCCCAAAAGAGCTTCTGAGAGAATCTTTCGGCTTCTACATACCAGCGGTAAGCTTCAGGCGAATGAGTGGTAAGATGCTCCACACGACTGCCGGAAGATAGATTTCCGGAAGCCGCGCACGGAAGTTTAAGTTGTATTTGAGCAATGAGACGATCGGCTATAGTAAATACTGATTCAGATGGTTTGCCTTCTATCCGAATACCCGCCTTAAGAGTCCCGTTGCGTACTTCAATAAGTTGCGCAATTATAATAAAATTCGGCTTATCACTTAGAATTGAGCCAAGCAATATTAGGCTGGCCCTTGCCCTTCGCGCCAATTGAATTGCAATCGAATGATCGTTACTATGGAGGTTATCTTTGCCTAACTGCTTGAGCAAATCAAACAAGCGCTGATTGGATATGACGGTAATGTTTGGGATTTCAGAAAGACCAGTAATTAACAGTGAAGAAACAATTGGTCCGAGATTTTCGGTATCTTTCGGGTCCGGAAGATTATCAAATTGCATTATTAACAGCGTATCACTGCAATCAGGGGAATAGGTCACCTCAGAGGGGGCGGCCGGCGAATTGCCTTTTGGAACATATTCTTTCAGCGACAACAGTCCTTCTCTGAGCTCCGATATGGTTCGAAACCTATTGGAGGGATCTTTTTCCAGTGATTTTTCAACAATCCGTTCGAACTCCTGAGGTATGTTCGGAACAAGTTCTACAATAGGCGTCGGTTCTTCATAGCATATATTGTAAATTATAGCGGCTTCATGTTCTGCGGCAAAGGGATGACCACCACCAGCCATTTCATACATAACAACTCCCAGGGAAAATATATCCGTCCTGAAATCGACCCTTTCACCCCGGATTTGTTCCGGAGACATATAATTTAATGTCCCAAGGGTAGATCCGCTTTTTGTCAAATTGGCCTCGCCGATTACAGACGCCAGTCCGAAGTCCACGATTTTTGCCCGGCCGTCCTGATCAATTAATATGTTCGAGGGTTTGATGTCGCGATGAATTATTCCGGCCTGATGGGCCTTTGCCAATCCATCACATACTTGAACAACCAAGGAGATTAGTTCTTTGAATGGAAGCATTTTCTTATTTAGGAATTTATCGAGGGTCAATCCGGAGATATGCTCCATCGCAAAATAGGGGCGGGCTTGGAATTCGCCGACTTCATAGATAATGACAATATTGGGATGATTCAGCTTTGCCGCCGATTGGGCTTCTCGTTTAAATCTCGCTCGGCATTCAACATCCTGGCAAAGGTGGGGAGGAAGAAATTTAAGAGCGACCTGACGAAAAAGTTCCATATCTTCGGCGAGATATACCTCTCCCATGCCACCAGACGCGATCTTCTCAATGATCCGGTATTGCCCAACCCATGTATCCTTGGCTAAAACCGTAAAGGTTCGAGTTTTTTCATCATCATCTTCAACAGGCATTTTTTTGCCCTCCGATAGATGCCAGATGATTAAAGTTAAAGAACTTGCCCGATTAAATTTAGCAAGACTCTGAGGAATTGGCAATAAATAAATTAGAGTCCAGCTGGAAGGATTCTTGGAGTAGTAGAAAGAACAACTTATGCCTTGGGATGGCCGCAAGCCGTCCCTTTTTATTTAGTGGTTAGGCTTTAACTGAAATTGCCGGAGATCGGGGTTGGAACGAAACCGACACAAGGAGTTTGTCAGTTATTCGACACATTTTAAATTGTCTTGCATGGGGAATTATAGATTTGGGACCACCAATCGAGTTTGAATTACGTCAGGCGCCCTCTACCAAGTAACGAAATAACTGGTGAGTATTGAACGAAATAATAAAAAAGAATTATCTATCACTGTTGCTATAGCCAATCAGAGATCAACTGCAATCCGCATACACAAATGAATTCTTCAAGAAATTGACGGAATGCCCATATCTATATGAACCTGATTTAAACAATTGGCCATAATGATTTATAAGTACCCCATCCTGAAATGAATTCGCACATTATTTATCCTGTATCGAAATAATAAAACTTGACAGTGCAACGGGCGCGACTTATTTTAAACATGCTATCGATAAGACATAGAGAGAAATCTTCTCTATTTATGCATTGCAATTAATACTTCTTTAGTTTCAAACGAGAGGTATATCAATATTTAGTGTAAGGCAGTCCGGACTGGGCTGATTGAGGTTTATGTCGGGAGTCGTTTGAAAGGGACCGATTACGGTTGAGCACCGGGCGCTTCCTAAAACAACATCTGACTTGCGACAGACCTTTTGAGAATGTGGCGCTGGTTTTTGGGCGCGGCCTATCGGGGAAGTCACGGGTCGTAAATTCCAAAATTTAAACTTAAGGAGGAACAGGCAGAGCTATGCTTAATGTACATCCGACAATATCGACATTTCTGACAACAAAACCTGGAGGATGAATTATGAATCGGAAGGTAGTAATCTGTGTTATATTGGCCGCGGCGCTGCTTGCCGTGGCGGCAACACTTATGGCGGGGATACCACAATTAATCAATTATCAAGGCCGGCTGCTAAATTCCGTCGGGACTCCGCTGGATACGACGGTGGCGATGATTTATAGTCTCTATGGGGATTCAACCGGCGGATCTCCATTTTGGGCAGACACAATTGATGCCGTTGCGGTCACCAAAGGATTATTTTCTGTGATTTTTGACGTATACGATCCTGGGGATGGATCTTATGGTGATGATTCCATTAAGTATGTTGGAATTAAGGTCGGCAATGATCCGGAGATTAGCCCGCGTACGCGAGTGACGTCGGCGCCATTCGCTCTGCGTACGGCGCGGGTGGAGAGCATTGACGGTGCCGCGGGGGGAACGATCTATGGGAATTTTGCGATGGCTCCAGCTCCGAGCGGCGCCAAAAAAGATATTAACATGCCTGCTGGCACCTCTAAATTAGATGTAGGAGGAACTTTACCATTTTCAGCCACGTGCACAGGTAGCTCGCCATCTTGGCTCGGCACACTCAACGTGTTCGGTAATAATGTTACAACGCCAACAATAACTCTTGACGGTTCAACCGGTAAGATCATCCTACCGAACGGGGCAGCAAACGGCCTTGTGCTGACTTCGGATGCGAATGGTGTCGGCTCATGGGCATCTCTTACCGCCATTAGTTCCGATGATGATTGGGATAAGAAGGGGACAGGCCCAGAATATTTGGAAACTCATGGCGCATGGGGAATAGCAAGATTCGGAAACACCCTCTGGGGAACCAATAGAAATACTCATGTTAACCTCGGCGACGGCTGTACCACAGGAAGATCCGGCCAAAACTATGGTTGGGCAACTATTGGCGGTGGGCAAAGCAATGAAGCCATAGGTCATTTCACGACAATAGGGGGCGGTTACGAAAATAAGATCGGCAATAGCGGCGTTCCCACTGCGGACGAAGCTCGCCTTGCCACAATTGCCGGTGGTTATGCGAATGAAGCCCATGCCGTCGGGGCCTCCGTCGGTGGCGGTGAATGGAATATCGCTTATGATGCTTGTTGTGCCATCGCGGGCGGCTACGGCAATCTGGCCGGTCTCTCGGGAATTAGTCCTACAGAAGCGTACTACGCCTATATTGGTGGCGGACTGCGAAATTACGCGCAAGCCGGCTATTCAACCATTGGTGGAGGTCTTAGTAATCAGGCCGCGGGTTTAAAATCGACCATTGGCGGCGGGGACAGCAACTATGTTTCCGCGGGCGCTCTGAGAGGGACAATCAGCGGAGGCTATTTTAATCAAGTGAACGATATTGGAGCCACTATCGGCGGCGGATATAACAATACCACAGAAACTTCTTCTCCATACGCAACAATTGGCGGTGGCAATTTCAATCGGGTAACCGATTATGCTGGGACAATTGCCGGCGGCGAGCTTGATACGGTGCTGGCCGAATATGGCACAGTTGGGGGTGGTAATGAACACTATATAGAGACCCACGCCAATTGGGGAACGATCGCGGGCGGTAATGTTAATAGGGTAATAGACTCCGGCGGCGCCATCCTCGGCGGCCAACAAAACACAGCCGCTGGGTCCTTTGCCAGCATTGGCGGCGGACAAAACAATCAAACTGGTGGTCATTGTTCAGTAATCCCTGGCGGTCATGATAATATTGCCAATGGGCGCTTCTCCTTGGCCGCAGGACAGAGTGCGCAGTCCCTTCATGATGGTTCATTCGTTTGGAACGATAATTCCGCTGGAGTCTTTGCATCAACCAGCCAAAATCAATTTCTTATTCATGCCGCAGGCAATACCGGTATCATGACCAACGCCCCACATTCAACATTGCATGATAATGGTTCGATTGCGGTCGGTTTTCGGTCGACCAATGTGAATTACACTGCAACAACATCTGATTGTATCATCGAAGGCGTGCCGACACTCCCTGTAACCCTCGTAATCAATTTGCCGCCCGCCGCCGGCGTCACCGGCAGAGTTTATACCATAAAGAATACCGGCGGCCCGGGGACAACCGTGGAAGTTAATGCTAATGGATTGGAATTAATTGATGGATCCGTTATTTATAATGTTTCATCCTATCTATGGGTGACCATCGTCTCTAATGGTACCAAATGGTTGATTATCGGGAATTGAAACAACGGACGTGAGACATTGATTCAAACATTAATTTTCATGGGGAAATGATATGAAACAAAAGACATTCTATCTATTATTGATAGCGGTCTTATTCCTTGCGTTGGCTGTGGCCGGCCCCTATGCCAGGTCACCCCAACCGATCAAGGAGAAGCCGGTTCCGGTTAGTTCCAATATAGCGCCTGCTGTGAGACCGGTGCTAAAAACCTCGGAAGTGACCCCGGTGGAAACAGCCTCAACAGAATCTGCCGACAACGTACGTATCGACTGGCAGGTACTTTCGTCAGGCGGCACCGAGGGCAGTTCGACCTTATTCAAGTTGAACGGCACCCTCTGCCAGATTGCCATAGGTGAAGGAACCACCACTAATTTCAAGTTAAGCGCCGGTTTCTGGCAGAATTTTGGTACCGGGAGTTGTTGTGACAAACCTGGTGATGCGAATAATAATGGAGCCGTCCAGATCACGGATGTAAGTTTCGTTATTAACTTCTTGTATAAGCATGGACCGACGCCTCCGTGCCGCTCGGAAGCCGATGCGAATGGCAACAATGCCATCCAGATCACGGACGTGAGCTACATTATTAACTTCCTGTATAAGCACGGTCCGACTCCAATCTGTGGTCATATCGATTAATTATCGCCTCTTAGTGTGATAGAAGGCCGCCTTTTTGGGCGGCCTTTTTTAACAAGTCGGCATTCCGACCCTTCCTATTTATGATAGTCTCGCCAACAGAATCAAAAAAGATGAGTGATATAAGGCCTATTTGGGCATTCTGGGTGGCCCAATATTATGAGTCCAATTGCGTATTATAAAAGACGCCGTCATTGCAACGGCGTCTTTCTGGGAGGGACTATGTGTAAGGCATCATTTGGAACGCCATGCCTTGGCGTCAACCTTAAATTAAACGAAAATTGCTTTTCGTCAAGCAAAATTTGGATGGGGCGAATCGGCCTGGTCCAATTAAAATCATTCTGAATTTAAAAAAGCTTTTCCCGATAGAAAATCCCCGCTCCCAATTCTTTTATCGCTCCACTGACAGGATCTGACAGTGGAGGGGGGGTGAGGGGCATATGGGGCATTTTCGAGTTTCTTCAGAGACATGAATGCAATATGGGCGATTTGACGAGGTACCGCTCTTTTGACCATTCCTTTTATAGCGCAGGAGGGCATAAGTTCTTCGTAATGCAGTCTTTCATTCTGACCAAAATAATTATACCTTGCCAAAAATAGATTGATTGGTATATTTACTCTATATCTACATTTAACATATCGCACGGAGAAAATATAATGGGCAAGTTAATTGTCGCCGTAGCAATAACGATTATGCTTTTTCCATTATCCGCCCTTGCGGGACGCCCGCAATCTCAAAAAATTGAACTGGCAGAAACAACCGCGTCTGACACCCAGTTTACCGCCATTGATTTGGCCCAAATCACAATAGCCGGCCAAGCAAACGATCAATCAGCATCGGTATCGGTCTCTTTGCCCTCATACATGCCGGGGGTTGAACCGAGCCCTTTTATTCTCTGGCGAAATTTTGTTACCGATGAATCCGGGTTCATCATTATGACCCTCGATTCCCACACAGGCGCGCAGAAAGGAAACCGCCTGAATTTTAATTTCATAAAAGGCTTCGAGCCGGTCGGTATAACGTGGTGCCGCAATTTTACCTATGCCGCCAAATCAGTTATGGGTATTGAACCAAGCCCCTGGATTGTATTCAGGGATTATAAATTGTATGCCGTTCCAGTAAATTATTATTCTGATGGTACACCGGTGGCCGGAACGCCCGCCATTATTACCCCTTTGGTCAATGTTGCCGTCTACGGATATGCCACCTGCCTTGCGGAATTACCGGGCAGTGAATTTACAGATGGCAAACCCAGACTTTTTATCGGCTCCGATCGCGGCTATATTATTGTCCTGACGAACGTAATCGGCGCCGGAATTATGGTAACTGATATACTGCCCGCATCCACGGCTCCGATTTTGGATCTTAAACCTATCCCCCAATTCGGATATATTTCACTGGGATTTCTGACGGAAAATAGAATTCGCGGTCTTCGCTATCTGCCCGGCGAGGGAAATCTGGCACAAGAGAGTTCCTTTGAAATAAAATACACATTAAATGATCCTCGTCAAACTTCCTTAACGCATTTCGATACTTTCGGAGCTGACGACCAGCCGTTGTTAGACTCTCTTTCATCACTTAGAATCGTCATTTGCGATGGTACCGCCGACCTTGCGCTGGCTAATATTTCCGCCAATTCAGGCGGGACAATCATCTTGGACCCGACTCTCGACCATCATGAAAATCCTATCAGTTCTGTGGCAACAGGTTCACTTTTGGCTCTTCAGACTGATGGGGAGGCAGTTACTTATGACCCATATTATTCTCAAGCGAGCGGTCTCAGCGGCTGTGCCGTGAATATAACGGATGGCCTTCCCGATGAGTGC
>CALMKK010000323.1 GCA_937867135.1 uncultured candidate division Zixibacteria bacterium | reverse complement strand
GACATATTACTTTCTCCGCTTACCAGATGTTGCAGATAGCCTCACCGCCGAGACCCTTCTTGAAGGCTTCCACATTTGTCATTACCCCTTGCGAGGTGGATAATATCGATATGCCGACTTGACGCGTCCCCATCTTTTTCAATTCATCCAGTCCGTAAAATTTCCGCAGACCGGGCCGCGAAATGCGCTGAAGACCTTTAATGATCGGCATGTCTTCCCGGCTGTACTTGAGATAAAGACGCAGAATGCCCTGACGGTTATCGGGGAGTTCCACCATATCCTTCAGGAATCTCTCCTGTATCAACACGCGCGCAATTTCGCGTTTAACATTTGAAGCGGGAACGTCCACGGCCTTTCTTTTGGCCTTGGCGCCGTTCCTGATTCGAGTCAGCATATCTGCAATCGGGTCGGTCATCGACATAAATTTCTCCTGTAAATCAGTACCTTACCAACTGGCTTTGACAACACCGGGTATCTCACCGGCTAGGGCCAATTGTCTGAAACAAATACGGCATAAACCGAATCGTCTCATATACGCTCGCGGTCGGCCGCACCGGAGACACCGGGTGTAACGGCGAACCTTAAATTTGGGCGTCCGTTTCTGCTTTTCTACGAGACACTTCTTTGCCACAATTTCTCCTATTTACTGAACGGCATTCCCAATTCCGTCAGGAGCTGACGACATTCCTCGTCCGTCCTGGCGGTCGTGGTCATTGATATGGTCATACCGCGTATCTTATCGATTTTATCGTACTCTATTTCCGGAAATATAATCTGTTCTTTTATCCCCAGATTGAAATTCCCGCGACCGTCGAACGATTTTGGCGATATCCCCCGAAAATCTCGAATACGGGGAATGGCGACATTGGCCAGGCGATCCAGAAATTCATACATCTTATCCCGCCGCAGCGTCACCTGAACGCCGATCTTTACCCCTTTTCTCAATTTGAAATTCGATATCGATTTCCGGGCCTGCGTCAAGACCGGTTTCTGGCCTGTGATCTTCGCCAGATCATCGGCCGCCGCATCAAGAGCCTTGGCATTCGCGAGCGCTTCCCCGACCCCGATATTAATCGTTATTTTGGTCAAACGAGGGGCCTGCATGACCGTCGTATATTTATTCGCCTTCATTAATCGGGGAATTACTTCCTTCTGGTAATATTCATATAATCTCGCCATAAGTATATCCCCTTAAATCGTCTCGCCGCACTTGCGGCACAGACGAATCTTTGACTTTTTTCCGCCCGCGTCCTCAATTATTTTATAACTGATCTTGGTCGGACCGGAACAGGTTTTGCAGAAAAGGGCCACTTTCGCACGATGGATGGGAGCCTCCTTCCGGACTATTCCCCCTTTGGGATTGGTCCGGGTCGGGCGCGAATGACGCGCTATCAAATTGACTCCCTCGACGATCAGACGATTCTTAACCGGAAATACATGCAGGACTCGTCCCGTCTTCGGCTTGTCCGCGCTTCCCCGATCCTTGCCTCTTCTGATTACTACTGTATCGCCTTTCTTGATATTCATCCGAAATACCTCTATAACACTTCAGGAGCCAGGGAAATTATTTTCATGAACTGCTTCTCTCTCAACTCCCGCGCCACGGGGCCGAAAATACGCGTCCCGCGAGGTTCCTTCTGTTCATTTATAATGACGGCGGCATTATCGGAAAAACGAATAATGGAACCGTCGCGTCTTCTCGTCTCGGATTTGGTGCGCACCACCACCGCCTTGCATTTTTCCGACTTCTTCACCGTCCCGCCGGGGATGGCATCCTTGACGGTCACCACAATAATATCGCCCAGCCTGGCGTAGCGCCTGTTGGAACCACCCAGGATGCGGAAGCACATCACGCTCCGGGCACCCGAGTTGTCGGCGACATTTAAATAGGTATATTCCTGTATCATCTTGCTAACTCCCGATTCATCGTGCGGTCAAGCGCTACTTCGCCTTTTCAACTATCTCCACCAGTCGCCAGCGCTTCAGCGCTGAAAGCGGCCGGGTTTCCATTATCTTCACCAGGTCACCCACACGGGCTTCATTTTTTTCATCATGGGCGTAAAACTTGGAAAAGGTTTTCACCACCCGATTGTAAAGCGGATGTTTCATCGTTCTTTCCGTCTTTATAATCACCGTCTTTTCCATTTTGTCCGATATCACCCGGCCCAACCGGATTTTGCGATTACTCCTGTTCATTTTCCACCCATTTCCTATTCAGATTTCTCGGCCGGCCCCGGCGTGTTTTTCGCCTTGGCTTGCTCCAGAATCGAAACCGGAGCGTCAACTATCTTTCTTATTTCAAGCCTGTCTTCCGAAAGCAATGTCTCAATTCGGGCGACATCCCTGCGAAGGGTTCGCAGTTTCAGCGGATTGTCAAGTTCCTTCAGCGTTCGCCGCATATTGAGATTGAACAATTCCTCCAGCATCTCCCGCCGCTTCTGCTCCAGTTCCTCCCGAGTCATATCTCTCAATGCCACCATCCTCATGATTACACCCCCTCGGTATCTTTACGGGTGATGAACTTGGTGCGTATCGGCAACTTGTTCCCGGCCAGACGAAGCGCTTCCTTCGCCATTTTTTCCTCCACCCCTTCTATCTCAAATAGAATTCGACCAGGCTTCACGACCGCCACCCAGAATTCCGGGGCACCCTTGCCTTTGCCCATTCTGGTTTCGGCCGGCTTTTTAGTCACCGGTTTGTCCGGGAAAATCCGGATCCATACCTTCCCGCCTCTCTTGATATAGCGGGTCAACGCAATACGAGCGGCTTCGATCTGACGATCCGTAATCCACGCCGGTTCCATTGCTCTCAGCCCGAATTCGCCGAAAGAAATGGCGCTCCCGCGATAGGCCTTGCCCGTCATGCGACCGCGCTGCTGCTTGCGAAATTTTGTTTTATTCGGCATTAACATAGCTTTATCTCCGGATTAATCCCAACATTTCAACCCTGCTTTCCCGGCGTCTGCGGAGGCTTCGGCTTATTATCGGAAGCCGCCGGCGCCTGGGGCCGGCCCGCACCGCCATGTTGCTCTCTCGGTCGGCCGCCGCGATCACCGCCCTGTTGCGGGCGACGATCCCGTCTATCTCCTCCGCCGCGACGCCCATCCTGATGTCCGCCGCCTTCTCCCCCACCCGACATTACGGGACCTTCACCGCCCCTGCCGTCCGGACGACGAACTCGCCCGCGCGGACGTCTTTTGCCATGACGGTCGTCGCCATGGGGACGCTCCCGCCGACGATCCATGTCGAGATCGGGACGTTCCTGCGATTTGTCTATTTCTTCCTTAACCATCATCTCGCCCGCACCCATGACCATTCCCCGACAGATCCAAACCTTGACCCCGATACATCCGTATGTCGTATGGGCTGTCGCGGTCGCATAATCGATATCTGCCCGCAGCGTGTGAAGAGGCACCCGCCCTTCCATATATTTCTCGGTTCGGGCTATTTCGGCGCCGGCCAGACGGCCGCCGCATACAATTTTTATTCCTTCCGCACCCATTTTCATCGAGGCGCTGATCGACTTTTTCATGGCTCTTCTATAGGAGACACGTCCTTCCAGTTGATGAGCAATGGAATCAGCCACAAGCTTGGCCGACAATTCCGGCTTCTTCACTTCAATAATATTGAGCGAAATATCCTTTTTGGTCAGCATCTGCAACTCTTCGCGCAGCTTGTCAACCTCGGCTCCTTTGCGGCCGATCACGATTCCCGGGCGCGAAGTGTGGATATCAACCGTTACTTTCTTTGGCGCCCTCAAAATCTCCACCTTGGCCAATCCGGCATTCTCCAACCTGGCGTCGATATATTTCTTGATCATCATATCTTCGTGAATCAGGGTGGCAAAATTCCGGTCCGCAAACCATTTGCTGTTCCAGGACTTTATCACGCCTAAGCGGAAGCCGATCGGATGTGTCTTTTGTCCCAAGACTGTCTCCTTAAATAATTACCCTTATTCTCTTTTATCTTCCGAATCCGCCTCTGCTTTGTCGGCGGTTTCAATCGTCTCCTCGGCGCTATCGCTGGAAACGACTTTTTCTTTCACTTCCTCTTTGCCCGAGCCGGCTTTGCTCTCAACCTTTTTGGTCTCTTCCGAAGCCTTCTCGGTTTTCCCCTTCTTGGAACGGGGCTTTTCTGTCTCCGCCTCACCTTCCACTTCAACCGTTACATGACAGTATCTTTTGCGAATCCGAAATACCCGTCCCATCGATTGGAACCGCGCCCGCTTCCCGGTCGGGGCGCTGTCCACATAAATCTTCGAAATCATTAAATCTTCGGCTTTCAGTTTGGCCGTTCCGACCCGGGCAATGGCATTGGCCGCCGCCGCCTTGACCGTTTTCGCCAATTGATGGGCCGCTGCTTTGGGAGTATAATTCAATATATTCAATGCATCCTGAACCGCTCTCCCCTTCACCAGATCGATTACCCGGCGCATTTTTCTCGGAGACATCTTCAGATATCTGATTCGCGCTCTTGCCTGCGTCAACATGAATTTCTCCCTATCCTTCCTTCACCGTCGTGCTGCGTTCCGCCAGTTTGCCGCCGTGACCCCGGAAAGTGCGCGTCGGGGCGAATTCGCCCAACTTATGTCCGACCATATTTTCCGTTACATAAATCGGGATGAATTTATTCCCGTTATGCACGGCCAGGGTATGCCCGACAAAATCAGGAGAAATGGTGGTCCGACGAGCCCAGGTTTTGACAACCCTTTTCTCACCGGTCTCATTAAGCGCCAGCAATTTCTTCAGCAACTTCTCGTCAATGTATGGTCCTTTTTTCAATGACCGTGCCATTCATTCCTCCACGATTACTTCTTCTTACCGCGTGCTTCAACAATATATTTTCTTGATTTCTTTTTCTTCCGGGTCTTTAAACCTTTGGCCTTTTGACCCCACGGCGAACAAGGATGACGACCGCCGGAGGTTTTCCCTTCGCCGCCGCCCATCGGATGGTCAACCGGGTTCATCGTTACGCCGCGGTTATGCGGACGACGACCCCGCCAGCGCGAGGCTCCGGCCTTGCCCAGAGAAATATTTTTATGATCGGCATTGCCGACCTGACCGATGGTCCCCAGACAATTCTGCTTCACCAACCGGACTTCTCCCGACGGCATCTTGAGATGGGCAAATTCTCCTTCTTTGGCCACTAATTGCACATATGTCCCGGCTCCCCGTGCGATTCGGCCGCCCCGGCCCGGTAGCAACTCGACATTATGCAAAAATGTCCCGAGCGGCGCCATCCCCACCGGCAAGGCATTGCCGTTCCTGATTTCCGCTTTTTCCCCGGACATCACACTATCGTTAACCTTCAGACCCTCGGGCGCCAGGATATACCGCTTTTCACCGTCCACGTAATGCAAAAGCGCAATATATGAGGAGCGATTCGGATCATATTCGATCGAGGCCACCCGCGCCGGAATATTATATTTCTCCCGCTTGAAATCAATCAGGCGATAAAAACGCTTATGACCGCCGCCGCGATGACGCGCCGTGACGCGCCCTTTGTTATTTCTCCCGCCGCTCTTACGAAGGGCCGTCAACAGGGCCTTCTCGGGACGAGTGGAAGTTATCTCCTCGAACGTCGGAACGGTCCGAAAACGCATCGAAGGAGTAACCGGCTTAAATTTCTTTATTCCCATATTATTTCCCGTCTTCCACTTTAGACATTCTCAAAAACGCCAATTTGCTGGCCCTTTTTCAATTTCACGATGGCCTTCTTCCAGGCCGTGGAGCGCCCCTCAAAACGACCTTGGCGCTTCGGCTTGTCCGAAACAATCATTGTTCTCACCGTTTCCACCTTGACCCCGAAAACTTTCTCCACCGCCCGCTTCACTTCCAGCTTATTGGCGGCGCGGGCCACTTTGAAAACGTAGGAATTATTCGATTCCTTGAGGACGTTCGACTTCTCGGTCATCAGATGCAGCTGCAATATGCGACGATCATCTTTCATGAGGCGAAAACCTCCTGTACTTTATCCAGACCCGCTTTGGTGAATACCAGCACATCGGCGTTCAATATATCATAGGCATTGATCAGCGGCGCCCGCGAATAACTGACTTTCGGTATATTGCGCGATGAAAGCACCAGGTGTTCATCCTGTCCTTCATGCAATATCAGGCACTTCTTCTCTTCCAACCCGAGCTTACCGATAATGCCGGCCAATTTCTTGGTTTTAATCTCGCCCAATTCTATCTTATCCAGCACCACCAGATGCTGATCCTGGGCCTTGCTCGACAGCGCCGAAAGCAGCGCCAGACGTTTCATCCTTTTCGGAAATTTGCTGTAGTACGAACGCGGTTGCGGGCCGAAAACAATTCCGCCTCCGCGCCAAAGTGGCGAACGAATCGACCCGGCGCGGGCCCGACCCGTCCCTTTCTGCCGCCACGGCTTGGTTCCCCCGCCCGATACTTCGGAACGCCCTTTCGCACTCGATGTCCCCTGCCGCTGATTGGCCAGGTAATTGACAACATACTGGTGCAGTATATGAGTATTCGGACGCACTCCGAAGATCTGCTCGCTGAGACTGACCGTCCCGACTTCCGCACCGTCTTGATTATATAATTTTGCTTCCATCTCTGCCTGCCATCCTAACGGGGTCTGTTCGATGTTCTTATTTTAAGCAGCGTCCCCTTCTTGCCCGGGACCGCTCCGCGGACCAAAAGTAGGTTCTGCTCCCCGATAACCTGCGCCACTTCCAGATTCAGGGCCGTCACTTTGTCCTTGCCCATTTTGCCGGCCATTTTCTGCCCGCGAAACACGCGCGACGGGTACGACGATGATCCCACCGAGCCCGGTGCCCGCTGACGGTCAGACTGGCCGTGCGTGATATTCGCCCCGTTGAAATTATGACGACGCATCACGCCCTGGAACCCCAAACCCTTGGAAATGCCGGTGACATCGACCTTTTCACCCTTTTTAAAAATATCTACCTTGAGTTCATCGCCGATTTTCAATTCGCTATCGGACTTAATTTCTTTCAAGAAGCGACGCGTTTCCTGCTTGGCTTTCTTGTAGTGGCCGGTCAACGGCTTATTGAATAGATTGGCTCGTTTCTGGCCGAATCCAACCTGGACCGCTTGATACCCTTCTTTTTCCGTCGTCCGAAGCGCCACCACCACACACGGACCGGCTTCAATCACCGAAACCGGGATCGCTTCGCCGTCCGAGGCGAAAATCCGCGTCATTCCCAACTTTATTCCAATAATTTCTTTCATCAGCGCACCACCGTCAGGTCTTGATTTCTACATCAACCCCGGCCGGCAAATCGAGCTTCATCAAAGCATCGACCGTCTGCGGCGTTGATTCGTATATGTCAATTAACCGTTTATGAATTCGTGTCTCAAACTGCTCGCGCGACTTTTTGTCTACGTGCGGCGAACGCAAAACGGTGTAAACTGTCCGTTTCGTGGGAAGAGGAATCGGTCCGGCTATGCGGGCGCCTGTACGCAGTACGGTTCGGGCTATCTCCTTGGTCGATTTATCCAGGGAATAGTGATCGTACGCTTTCAGTTTTATTCTTATTTTCTGACCTTCCATATTTATCCTTCACGTTCCTTCTGAGCCCGTTGCCCTAAGCAATTACTTCCGAGATAACCCCGGCGCCAACCGTCCGACCACCCTCGCGAA
>CALMKK010000322.1 GCA_937867135.1 uncultured candidate division Zixibacteria bacterium | reverse complement strand
GTTTTTGCTGATGCGAAAATCGACGCGATGCCCCGAGAAAAAGCGGTTTTGCCGCTCCCCGGCGGAATCGGCCGGCCCGATTTTGTTCAATTGCCCGGCCTGATAGGAAAATTGCATGATACCCCAGCGAAATCGAAAGGAAAAGGCATCCATGGGGCGGGCGGTCGATGAAAGAATCAGCGACTGATCGGTCGGCCCCCAATTGCCGTCAAAACGACCCCACAAAATATCCAGGCGATCTTTGCTATATGTCAAATAAGACGACTCGACCTCCCCCGCCATACTTCGCCATTTCTTGCCGGTATAAGAAGGATCCTCGGCCATTTTCCTATCAAGCCGAAGGTTGCCATAGAAAGATAAATGCCGGGCCGGATGGGCATAGATACCGCCTCGGATCGATTCATAACCGTGCGCGTGATCGTAGCGGGACAGATTAAATTCCTCTCCCAGAGTAAAAAATGGTTCAATTTTATCATTGCCGGTGTAATAAAAGTGACGCTTGAGGAATTTGTTGACAAGGCGATTATCCAGATTGAACGGGGCCGCATTTTCCTCAAGCACGATTTTGCCGTCGAGAATTTCTTGACGCCGCGCGGCCTCGTATAGAAAGCGATATTCCGGCTGATTAACCGGCAAAAAGGCGGCATCAACCGTCGCGCCGAAAAGTATTAGGGTCAAAATGGAAAGATATGGTTTCATGGCTATCCTATGCCAATAGAAAACGGCAGATTTTACATGCCGTTGCCCTTAAGGACCGCCGGAAGAGTTTTGGCGAGGATACGGGCATCTTCCTTCAGCGACCAGCGGTCGATATATTCCAAATCAAGCCGCATCCATTCCTCAAAATCGATCTTGTTGCGACCGTTGATCTGCCAGAGGCAGGTGACTCCCGGTTTAACCGAAAGGCGGCGGTGTTGCCAGGGAGCATACTTCTCAACTTCTTCGGGAAGCGGCGGGCGCGGCCCGACCAGCGACATATCGCCCCACAATACGTTGAAGAATTGCGGCAATTCATCGATCGAGTATTTCCTCAGCATTTTGCCGATTTTGGTCACCCGGGGATCGTTCGAAATCTTGAAAACCGGACCCGACATTTCATTCATATCCTGGAATTTATTTTTTTGCTTTTCGGCCCCGACCGTCATGGTGCGAAATTTCAGCATGCGGAATATTTTGCCGTTGCGCCCCAGCCGTTTCTGATAATAAAGAACCGGGCCCGATGAATCGATTTTTATCACGAGAGCCGCGAGGGCCATAATCGGGAAACTGAAGATAATTCCCACGGCCGCTCCAATTCTATCAATCAAAGATTTGAAGAACAAAGCGATGCGATTTTCGGGGACGGAATGATAGAGCAAAACCGGCTGACCGTTTAACGACGATGTACAGCAGCGGGAGATATTACTCTCATAAATATCCGGCAGGATGCATATTTTGGTGCCCATTCTTTCGACCGCCTCAAATATCGCCCGGCTCGTCAGAAAGTCCTCGGCTTCGGTCGCCATTATGACAAAATCGACGGCATTGCGGGCAATGATCCCGGTGATATTCTCGGGACGACCTATTAACGGGATATCGCGGTAGCGCCAGAAAGTCTCCCGGCGGGAATCGACAAAACCGATTATTCTGGTATACAATTCCGGGTGTTTTAATATAAGATCGGCGGAATGCATCCCCCTTTCCAGGGCCCCGATAATAACTATATTCTTCTCCCCCGGGGAAGGTATTCTTCTGTCTTGAGGGCGGCTCGATTTCAGAGTATATTTCCGCCAGACAAAAAAGAGCAGCATCTGCGAAGAGAAATTCGCGATCAGGAAATAACCGAAAAGATGGGGGATTGAAATAACTCCCATGAAGAATGTCGCCGTGCTCAGGGCAAAGGCAAATTTCGTTTCATCAGCGATAAATCCCGCCATATAAATGGAGCGATTGCGCAGGGGCATTATATCGTTATGAGGAAGTCTGACCAGCAGAGCCAATTGCAGCACCAATGCCGACAGCAGGGTCAGATCGGCGGCCGGCTCGGTCGTCCAGATTCCAAAATGTCTCTGAAATATCGCAAATACGGCCAGGAGGCAAACCGCCCGCATTATCCGATAGGCAACCAATTCTATTTTATGGCGGTTGATTGTCCTCCAGAGTTTTTTCAAAGCCGCGAACTCCCGTATTGAGACATCCTAATAATTCCCAGCCCCTGTAATAATTTTACATTTTGAAATGTCAATTCACGCATCCGGCCGACTTTCGTTCCACTTATTCGGTTTTCGTCAGTCGTGCTCATTTCTTTAATCCGATATTTCCGGACGATTACCTTTGTTTATTTTCCGCCCGCGGATTCATTGTGCATATGCGGAATTCGGTCGCCAACGGCGGTTTCTTCGACGGTGCGATGCAGTGTCACCTTTTTGATTTTGGCCGGCTTAAAGCGATAGACAGATTCGGAGATATTCTCAAATGTCTCCACCACTTTATGGGCCGCGGCCGGGTTGCTGACCGTCAGAGCGACATAATTTTCAAGTTGGGGCACGAACCCGACATCCTCGGCGAAGATATTGTTTCGCCGCAAAATCGAAGCCACTTGACTGCTTTCGGCCACCTGCAGGAGAAGTACATTGGTCGGTGTCATACGGCAGGAAAGACCAAATTGCCGCAACCGAACCGCCAGATATGCCATGCTTTCGCGGGTAGTCTCGATTCTTTCCCGCAAATCGGTTAAATCACTTATGGCCGCGACCGCGGCTATCTGGGTGGCATCGGAGGGCCCGTTATGACGGTGCCGATTCATTTCGCTGATATTTTTTGGCGATGTGATAATATAGGCGCAGGGATATCCGGCCAGACCGAAGGCTTCGGAGAAGGAGCGCACCACAATCAAATTTTCGTACCGTTTGACCAATTCGACCGCAGTCTGGTCATAATATTCAAAATATGACTCATCGACTATAATCATTGATTCACCGCATCCCTCCAAAATCATCCGGATTTCATCATTACCGTAGGTGGTTCCGGTGGGATAGTTGGGACTGGCCAGGTATATGACGCACCTGTTGCCGGCGGCTTTTTCTATCAGGCCGTCGGGATCGGAACTGAAAGGCGACGGAGCATAGTTGAACGCTATAATTCCGCCGTAATTTTCGGCATAGCTTTTGAAATAATCGGTGGTTGGTCCGGCAATAATCACGCTGGCTTGATCCTTGATGAAGGTCTTGGCCAGAATATCAAAAAGGTCATTAAGCCCGGCGAAGGTCTGAATCTGAGCACCCGGTACCATGGTGTATCTCTCCAGGGCGCCATGCAAAGCGGCGGCGTGGACGGCGCGGTACATATCAACGCTTCCGCTTTCCTGGGCCCGTTCCAACGCCTTGATTACTTTTTGGGAAGGACGGCCGT
>CALMKK010000321.1 GCA_937867135.1 uncultured candidate division Zixibacteria bacterium | reverse complement strand
CCAGTGTCATTTTCCTTCCGGCGCAGGATGTCAAAGCCGCGGCCATTGAAGCGATTCAGGCCGGTTTAAAGTTGATCGTCATCACAACGGGAAATATCCCGAAACGGGACATGATGCTTATCCGCAAAGAGGCCGTGATCAATAAAGTCATAGTTTTGGGGGGAAATAGCGCCGGAATTATCACCCCGGGCGAGGCCCTGGCGGGGATTATGTCCGATACCGCCTTCAAACCGGGTTCTATCGGGATAGTCAGCCGGTCCACATCTGTTATGTACTATGTTGTCGATACCCTGGTCCGTTCCGGTTACGGGGTAAGCAGTGGTATCGGATTGGGGGGAGATCCGATTCTGGGAGCGACATTCGATGAGATACTCTGGATGTTCGAGAAGGATCATAAGACCAACGCCGTGATGATGATAGGCGAAATCGGCGGCCGGTATGAAGAGCAGGCGATCAGAACCATAAAGAAAATGAAAACCCCGGTAGTGGCGATGGTCGCCGGGATTTATGCACCTTCGGGCAAAGTGATGGGGCATGCCGGGGCGATTGTGGAGGGGAAAATCGGGGGAGCCCGCGAGAAGCATGATGCTCTGACATCGGCGGGGGTCAATCTGGCGCGAACCTTTATGGACATACCGGAGATTTTGAAAAAATTGGGGATTTAGATAAATTTAGATTAAATCAGCCCTAAGGGATCAAGCAGTTTATTTCCCCCGGCGGAATTATTGATTTATGTTGACAGAGTTGCATTATGTGCTAAATTAATGATTGGAGCATATAATACTGGTGAGGAGATGTCCGATGGGGCGGATTATAAGGTTTCTCTTTTTCATCCTATTAACTATTTCTATCATAATATTCGGCTGTCAGAAAAAGAGTGTTGAGCCGCAGGGGGTAAACGGGTGGAAAGTTTCCGGGATGGCAAAGCGGTTTTCATTCGGGACTCCGGTTCGGGCGGTGAAAGTGACATTGGGGAATGATTCTTGCCTGACAGATGGGATCGGTGCCTTTCATTTTGACAATATTGCATCGGGGGAATATCAAATTGCTGTCATAACCGGGGATTATAAAATTTATAAAGATAGTCTGGTGGTAACGAAGAACAGCGCCTATTATATCGGACTGCAGGACAGCGCCAATATGGTCGGACAGGTTAGGAACCTAGCCGGGGCGAATGTTCCGGGAGCGGTTGTTGCGATTGGGGATGGAGTTGACACGACCGATATTGACGGGATTTTTGCATTCCATTCGGCTCCCTTAGGTTTAGATTCAATTTCCTGTTCTTATCCGGGTTATTATCCATTTGAGGATACGGTGACGGTGACTTCCAATTATAAGAGAAGGGATTTGACACTACAATCAGAGTATAATCTGGTGGGATATGTATCTCATTTTATCGAGGGGCCAATTGCGGGAGCAGTGGTATCAGTCGGGGATATAATGGACACAACGAATGAAAATGGCTATTATCGGTTAGGGCCGGTACCGGCGGGGAAACAGGCGTTAAAGTGCCAAAAAACCAATTATAATGAGTATGAGGATACGATAATTTTCTCTCCTTACAGGCAGGAGTGGTACATTTATTTGAAAAAGCTAATTACCGATACATTTTTCGTTACAGAAGATTCCTGGGTGGGGTATACGCATACCGAGTATCAGGAAAATCCATTTGGCGGTGAATCATATTTGACAAATATAAATCATGGACAGGATGAATTCCTTCGTGTTTCATCGGCGGTATGGAGCGAGTATATTTATGATAGCTGCGGAGCCGACATAATCTACCATTTTAGCGACGAAATAGCCGTTATTAAATTGCCTGAACTTGAAATAAATATTGGGGCCGACGATATTGTTTCTGCTCTTTTGGTGCTGACGCCGAAAGCATATTCGGAAAGTCACAGCTATCCCATTCCCGGATCGTTAATATTCTATAATATGCTTAGTGGATGGGATGAAGATTCTATTACCTGGGCAAACAAACCGGCTGTTTCGCGACCTTATATTGATATCCCATTTTCGCACAATGGGTTGCCGGAAGTTGTTATTGACGCTTCGGAACGATATATAACGAAAACGAAATACAAGTATGGCATAATGATAGAGCCACCCTTATATTCGCCTGAGGCATTCATTAAATTTTATTCCAGTGAAAATGCGGACACAGTACGAAGGCCGAAAATTATATTGACTCATCTTTACTAAAAGTGGGTAATTTTGTTTCCGGAAAGAATATTCTAACGCAACCAAAGGGCCAATAGTGGTTATGTATCATCGATATTTAATTTATCAATAAATGTGGTCAGGTGATGGTTAGAAATATTATTTTAGCTACTCTTGGCTTTGCCCTGATCATTTTCGGCTGTCAGAAAAAAAGCGTTGAGCCGCAGGGGGTGAAGGAATGGCAGGTGACCGGGATTGTCAGCCGGTCATTATTCGGCACGCCGGTCAGAGACCTATTCGTAATATTGGGCGGTGATTCCTGCCGTACCGACTCAACCGGCAGATATCTATTTAAAAATGTCCCGGAAGGCAAATATCAAATAGCAGTCAGGACAATAGAGTTCAAATGGTATAAAGACAGTCTCACAGTATCGCAGAACGCATTTTATGATATTTTTCTCAAAGAAAACGCGAACCTGGTGGGGCAGGTCCGTAACCGGGGCGGGGGATATGTTCCAGGTGCGATGATTTCAATCGGAGAGAAGCAAGATACCGCGGACGCCAGCGGAGTCTATGCTTTGAGTTCCGTGCCAATGGGATTGAATCACCTGACTTGTACGCATGACGGATTTTATCCCCTTCAGGACACAGTTACGGCCTTCGCCGTTCAGCATCGCCGCGATATCATCCTGGAATCGGAGTATAATCTCGTGGGAAAAGTAACAAGTCGCGTGGGCTTTCCCATCGATAGCGCAGTGATTATAGTAGATGGCTTCACCGCCATAACCGACGATTCGGGTTATTATCAAATGCCCCTTATTCCGGTTGGAGAAGCAATAATAACCTGCATCAAATATGATTATCAGTTATTTCAGGATACCATAGCGATAACGTCGCGCCAGCAAATGTTCAATATTATTCTGGATTCAAAGTACAATCTGGTCGGTTTTGTGGTCAGCCCGGATGTCAGCCGATTAAAAGGGGCCATCGTTTCGATAGGAGAAATGTCGGATACAACGGATGATTCAGGCTATTATCAATTGCAATCTGTCCCGATTGGAAGCTATCTTATCACTTGCGTAAAACCTGAATATTATCCCTTTCAAAGCACGGTATCTGTAACATCGACGCCGCGAGTTTTCAATATTTATATGTGCGACAAGTATAATTTGAAAGGGTATGTGGGGCACTGGAGGGAGGGGGCGCTGGAGGGGGCCATTGTCTCGGTGGGATCGATATCGGATACCACCGATGCCGGGGGATATTATCAATTGGCGCTGGTACCCCGGGGAAGGCAAGTCCTAAAATGCAAAAAGTTCAATTATTTCAATATTGTAGATACTCTGGATATAACAGGCGCCCAACAGGAAAAGAATATGGTGTTAAGAAAAATAATCGCGGATACCGCTTATGTTACAGAAGACGCCATGATCAGGTATTATTCTGATTATGATTCATGTGAGCAGACTAATTATGGTCAAGAGGTTTATTTGGGGACATATAGCAATAAATGGCTCACAAAAGAATATTATTGGATTGATGGTCGGTATGACGAGATGTACGTTTGGCATCAACTCTGCGAGGATGCTTTGTTTAAACTGCCACCGTTAGCCTATTCAAATGATACAGCTGAATATATCGGAGCCTTTTTGGTCCTGAATTTTGCAGTTACTTATTATGGAACATGTCCGAGTATTATGAAGGTTAGCGAGCCATTGTCGGATTGGTCGGCAGATGAAATCACGTTTGACAATAGGCCGGAATTCAGCAATCCCTATAATGTCCCAAATTTCACGCCTGAAGAGGAATTTCAGATCGATGTCTCGGCGTTTTACAAAACCCATGACGCCTTCACTTATGGAATTGTACTAAGTACGCCGTCATCGGAGGCATATCTTTACAC
>CALMKK010000320.1 GCA_937867135.1 uncultured candidate division Zixibacteria bacterium | reverse complement strand
CACCCCTTAGTTCTGGAGTGCCCGCGCGACACTTCTCTATTCATCTGCAATCCGGATACGCTTTGTTTCCCTCTGGGTGGGATACCGGCTGACGCTATGGTCAATGTTTATCCTTCTTCGGCCTGGTATGATAAAGCCAACGGAACGATTTGCTTCTATACCAATTGCTCCATTAAGAAGGATATAAAAGTTGTGGTCGGCACGGATTGCGGCAGGGATAGTTGCCAGTTTAGCATAAATGTCACGATGAATACCCGCCCTCTTGTTCTGCTTGGACCTGATACAACTATCTTTATGTGTCAATTGGGTGAAATTTGTATTCCGGCCGCGATTAGTGATGTAGACAATAATATCAGCGCGATATTGCCTTCACGCGGCGCCCGGTATGACCAATCGACCGGTCGCATATGCTTCACGCCGACATCTGAGGGTGTCAATTCGGTGCAATTGCGGGCTATTGACTCTTGCGGTGGATTCGCTGTTGCCTCGACCAAAGTGAATGTCATACTGAACAAGCCGCCTCTCGTTAAGACTTCTCCGGATTTGGATCTGTTGCAGTGCTCCTTAAGTGAAATATGTTTCCCGGCTTCCATAATCGACAGTAATAATAATATAGCGTCGATTACGGTCTCGCCGCTCGGTCGCTATGACGCGCAAAAAGGAACAATATGTTTCACACCTCCGGCGACGGGGACATATACAATTGTAACTGCGGCCTCCGATAATTGCGGTCTTTCGGCCGGTGATACAACTTTAGTCAAAGTTCGGCTGAATTCCGCGCCGACAGTCAATTCTGCTTCCGACAGCACACTATTATTATGTAGCCTTGAAGCAGTCTGTTTCCCGGTAATAATTAATGATGCGGATAAAAATATAGAGCGAGTAGAAGTCAGTAATGGGGGAACCTATAACAACGGCCAGGTTTGTTTTACTCCGGAGGCCGCCGGTGACTATACCATAATTATTACCGCCTATGATTCATGCGGAGTATCGGCGGCAGATACGACCAAACGAAAAATAATTCTTAACAGCCGGCCAATTGTTATTGGCCCGGATGATTTTACGGTAATGCAGTGTACTCTGAGCCAGATATGTTTCAATGTTGCAGTTTCCGACGTCAATAATAATATTAATTCGGTGACAACGAGTTTGGGAACCTATAATAGCCAGAATGGTCAGATATGTTTCACTCCGACCGGCGGTGGGCAATACCGCGCCATTATAACGGCGACTGATAAATGCGGCCTATCGGCGGTTGATACGGTAAATATTACCGTCAACCTTGGGCAGCGGGCGGATATTGTTTGTCCGACCGGGCCTATCTATGATACCTTGTGCAATCCGGGGAATATTTGTCTACCATTGACTATAATGCCTGGCAATGCATTGATTTCAATTTCATTTGGAACGTATTTAAATGGGCAATTGTGTTTCCGGGCGGATACGACGGGACATTATAATATTCGAGTGATTGCCGGGGCAGAGTGTGGGTCCGATACCTGCAATATCCAGGCCGTTATATTTATTGATCAGGCGCCGGTTATTACCTGTCCGACTTTGCCGACTACGGTGTCGCTCTGCAATCCGGATTCGGTTCGAGTAATTTTGCCGATTACGCCCTCGAATGCTATTGTTGCAGTTCTGCCTAAAGGCCGTTACAATTTCGCTACCCATATGGTTTCATTTTTAGCCGATACCGCCGGGACATATCGTCTTACGGTAATTGCGGCGACTAGCTGCGGTGCCGATACCTGCCATTTGCAGGCCATTGTGACAATGGAGCAAATCCCACAGATCACTTGTCCCGGTGATATAGATACCACGGTTTGCTTATCGCAGACCCAGGAAATCTGTTTCCCCATTAATTTGACCGGCGCCAACGCCGCCGTAAAGGTTACACCCAGCGGCCACTATAGCGGTGGTATGGTCTGTGTGCCAATTTCCACCGCGGGGACTTATCAGGTAACTGTAATTGCTTCCACGTTATGCGGTTCGGATACTTGCAGTGCTCTGATTACCGTTCATGATAATAATGCGCCGATATTGACTTTGCCTGCCGACGTGACAATTTTGGCCTGCGATGATGATTTAAAAGAAATTTGCCTGGACGGAATCTTCGCCGTCGATGCCGAAAAGGATCCTATTTCCTTTACCAAGACCTGCGGTTTGGGCTCATTTGAGGCAATTCGATCCGATAGCGGCCGGCTCTGCTTCACTCCGACTCGAACCGACACCACCTATTTATTCTGCTTTGAAGCCGGCGATGGCTGCCACACCGTTTCCGATTCGTTCTCGGTGACTATCAATCGGGCTCCAGACTGCAATGTCTGTGTCGATGTTGCGATATCAACCGATTCTTGCGTCGTCGTGGGGGCCACCGTGCCGGTTAGAGTGGTAGTAAAAACACGGGATCAAATCGGCGGTTTTGATTTATTGGTCAGTTATGATGCCTCGGTTCTCTCACTATTGAACGCAACGCGCGGAACTGAAATCAGCGGCTGGGAATATTTCACCTATCGCATGGGAACTGAAAGCGGCTGCGGTTCAGGTTGCCCTACAGGTTTGGTGCGAATAGTTGGCATCGCGGACATTAATAATGGCGCGGCTCATCCGCCTCAGGAGCAGTTGCTCCCGAATGGAGTGCTGGCCGTTTTAACCATGAAAGTAGCCAATGATCAAAACTTGGGTGGACAATTCCTGCCGATAGGGTTCTATTGGTCCGATTGCGGCGATAATGCATTCTCCGATCCCAGCGGAAGCGGTCTTTTTGTCGATGCGAGGATATTTAATCCCTTCGGTGGCTTGCTTTGGGACGAATTTGACGACATACTCTATCCCGAATCGGGACGCACTATTGGATTGGGTGCTCCTGACACCTGTATCAAGGGCGACAAAAATCTCCCGCTACGATGTATAGATTTCCATTTTGGCGGGATATGCGTGAAACATCCTGATTCCATCGATGCGCGCGGTGACGTCAATCTAAACGGTCTGGCTTATGAAATCGGCGATGCCGTCGTCTATACCAACTATTTCCTGTATGGGCTAAAAGCCTTTATTGTTAATGTGGATGGTCAGATCGCGGCGTCTGACGTAAATGCCGACGGTCAAACCTTAACCGTCGCCGATCTGGTGTTTCTGGTCCGCGTAATTACCGGCGATGCTGCGCCGATGCCGAAATTGGCGCCAAATCAGGCAGCAGTGGAATTGGTGAGTCACTTAAATGAGCACTCTTTATCAGTAACAATGAATAACGATCTGCCGGTGGGTGCCGCGTTTCTCCGTTTCCAAATCAGCGGGATAAGCCCCACTGAGCCGTTGATAACCAAGAGTTGCGAAGGAATGGATATTAAATATACTGTCACCGAAAATGAAATCCGAGTATTGATATACAGTTTTGATCAGGGTCGCAAGATTGACAAAAACGCCGGTGACTTAATTAAAATAGGCTACAGCGGTAATGGCAAGATAGAATTGGTGGAGGCGTCATTTGCAGGGTATTACGGGGAAATGCTGACAGCCCGTATAGCCGCGGCCGCTCTACCGTCCGCATTCGCTCTTTCCCAAAACTATCCCAACCCGTTTAATCCTACGACTTCGATAGATCTGAGTGTCCCGGTGGCATGTCAATGGAAGATGATCATTTTCAATGTAAATGGACAGGTGGTCCGCCGCTTGAATGGTAATTCCGACCCCGGAAAGGTTACTATTACCTGGGACGGTCGAACAGACTCCGGCGATTTGGCAACCTCCGGAATTTATCTTTATAGAGTGTCGGCGGGCGATTTTTCTGCCACCAGGAAGATGATGCTTCTGAAATAAATAAAGACACCTCTTTCCTTCATTATATCGAGTCGGTCTTATCCCGGGCCGGCTCGTTTTTTATTTATGATATTGCCCGCCGGATATGATGGAAAAAGCGCGATATAACTGCTCCAGGAGAACGGGTCGAATCAATCGATGCGACATGGTCATAGGGGAGAGGGAGAGAATAAGTTGTGCCGACTGCATTATGGAATCGTCGAGGCCGTAAATTCCGCCGATGATGAAGTCACAACCGTCGCTATGTGACATCATTTGTTGCAGAACGACAGCAAAATTTTCGGAAGTCGTCTGCCGGCCGCGATCAGATAGGGCAACGCGATATCCCGATTTCAGGGACTTTTGCAATTGCCGTGCTTCTTCCTTTTTCAGTTCTTCAGTCGAGAGGTTTTTGCTGTTTTTGATATCCGGGATTATTATAAGAGATACTCGCGCCGATTTCTTAAGCAGGGTAAGATAATGCTCAATCCCTTGCTCAATCCAGGCATCCTTGTTTTTTCCTATGGCGATGATATTAATATGATACATCAGCAGGCAATTGCCTTAATATAGACATTTCGCGAGCGGGGGCCGTCGAACTCGCAAAAATAAATTCCTTGCCAGGTACCTAATAATAATTTTCCCTCAGTCACAATAATCTGCAGCGAAGCCCCGATTAATGATGACTTTATATGTGCGTCGGAGTTGCCTTCACCGTGGAGATAGGAATCGTCTTGAGGAAACTCGCTATTTAATTTGTGGATGATATCATGCTTAACATCCGGATCGGCGTTTTCATTTATCGTTACCGCCGCCGTTGTATGAGGGACAAAAATGATCACCACGCCTTCCCGAAGGCCGGCATTCCTGACAAATTTCTCGATTGCGGCGGTGATATTAATCAATTCTTCACGGCGATGAGAGTTGATCTGTAAAGTCTCAACCTTCAAAGAGTGCCTCCACGAAACTCTCGGCCTCAAAAACCTGCAAGTCGTCAATTTTTTCACCAATGCCGATAAAATCGACCGGAACCGATAGCTCTTCGGCAATGGCCACCATGATTCCACCGCGTGCCGTGCCGTCCAGCTTAGTGATAATTAATCCATCGCAGCCAACTGCTTCGGTAAAAACCTTGACTTGAGAGAGAGCGTTCTGGCCGGTGGTGCCATCGATTATCAGTTTGGATAGAATTTGCTCCGGCGGAATTACTTTTTCGGTAACGCGGCGGATTTTTTTCAGCTCCTCCATCAAATTCGCTTTGGTATGAAGGCGGCCGGCCGTGTCTATCAGAAGGTAATCAATATTTTTCGCCTTTGCCGATATGGCGGCATCAAATGCCACTGATGCCGGATCTGCACCGGATTGGGCTTTCATAAAAGCGACACCGGAACGTTCCGCCCATATAGCCAGTTGCTCTACCGCGGCCGCACGAAACGTATCACAGGCGGCAATCATCACATTTTTATTATTGCTTTTGAAATAATGGGCCAGTTTGCCGACCGTGGTCGTTTTTCCCGTGCCGTTGACGCCGGTGATTAACCAGACTACCGGTTTGGCTCCTTCGGCTGAAATGACTGCCGCCTTTTGCCGCGATAAAATGCCGGTAATCTCACCTTTTAAAAGAGAGTAGACTGCATCACTGTCGCTTATGTTGTTTTCAGACGCGTTTTTGCGGAGTCTCTGGATTATTTTATCGGTGGCGGCGACACCGAGATCGGCCTTGAGGAGAATTTCTTCGATTTCGTCAATAAGATCATCGTCAAGTTTGCGACCGCCCACAATTTGACTGATTTTACCCAGGAGGGAATCGCGGGTCTTTGCGAGTGATTCCTTAAGTCTCTTTAATTTTGAAAACATAAGGGCTGCCGCAACTATGATTCAAAATCTTCATCGCCGCCGGAATCAATCTTGACCCGCGAAGTCAATCGTTCTTTAATTGCCGCCGGCAATTCTATGTCACGACTTGGTTCATTGTCGATAATCGAGGTGTTGATTAGAGGCTCGTCGGCGTCGCGGCTGAAACGAACAGATACTACTTTGGAAATGCCGGGTGTTTCCATGGTAACACCATACAGGACATCGGCCGCTTCCATGGTGATTTTGTTGTGCGTGATAGTTATAAATTGTGTGGTATCTGAGAAAGTGCGAATCATTTTAAGGAAACGATGAATATTGGCATCATCCAAGGGGGCGTCGATTTCATCGAAAATGCAGAATGGCGACGGTTTGACAAGGTAAATTGCAAAAAGCAGAGAAATGGCGGTCATGGCTCTTTCACCGCCGGACATTTGAGCAATCGAAAGCAGTTTTTTACCGCGGGGACGGACAATAATTTCGATTGGTGACTCCAGAGGATCTTCTGCATCAACCAGGCGAATATCGGATTCCCCGCCGGAGAATAGCTCCTGGAAAACTTTTTGGAAATTCTCGCGGACCTTGCCAAAGGTTTCAACAAAGAGATTTTTAGCCGTGATATTAATTTTAGTGATGGTTGATTGCAAAGTGGCCTTGGCGTTAAGGAGGTCGTTTAATTGAGCCGTGAGAAATTCCTGTCGCTCTTTTGTGGATCGGTATTCTTCAATGGCCAGAAGATTGACCCCGCCGAAATTCTTCATCATCTCTTTGAGTTCATGAACCCGTTCCACACGTCGTTCTTCGCTTATCGTTTCATCGGGGACAAGAGCGCTCACCTGCTCCAAGTCGAGATCATATTCATTGCGGATTTTTTCCAGAAGGTTTCTAGTTTCTGATTCAATCTCGGCCAGACGCAATTCCGCGGAATGTAATTTATTCAGAGCCTCTTCACGGGCGGCCCGAACGGCCTTGATTTCTTTCTCTTGGCTATTAAGGTGTTCAATTAATTCGGAATGAGCCTGCCGCACCGCCCTTTGCTTTTCATCGATTGCCGCTCGCATTTCAAAAACCAGCTTCAAGTCTTTTTCGAAAGTATTGATTCGTTCGCCCGATTCCACAATATCGGTTTCGGACGAAATGATTTCCTTCGCTTTTAATTCCGCATTGGCGTCGATTTCCGAAATCAATTCGCGGGTATGGCGAATCTGGCTCTCCATCTGCTGCTTCTGACTTTTGAATTCAATATGCTTTATATGCAATCCGGAAATTTTGGCCTGAATCTCTTCGGAGCGGGCTTCGCACTGCTTGATTAAATGATCCTGGTCATCAAGACGTCTCAGCAATTCCACTTTTTCCTGAGCCAGAGAATCGTAATTGAGCGTCAGATTGTATTGCCGGCTCTTGAGCAATTCCATTTTTTCCCGCAGACCGACTTTTTCCTTTTCAATTCTGCGACTATCATTTTCCGCGGTTTGGATTTCATAATTCAAGGAAGAGAGTTCTTTATCCAGGCGCTCGATTTCGATGCTCAGTTTTTCCGTATCAGCAATGGCGATGCGCAAATCTCCCTGCGCGGAAGCGAGATGCGTGGTGATTTCGGTTCGCGCGGATTTGGATTCACCGATCCGCAAATTCAGTTCATTGATTATTTTTTCCTGCTCGGCTATTTTTCCCTTGCGGCCAAACAACGAGAATCCTTCATTGGAGCCGCCGGAAATGATTGCCCGGCTGTGGAGCAATTCCCCCTCCAGCGTGACGGCCATGAAGTACATCGGCAAATGCTTTATGATTTCGGGTGCATTCTCCGCTTGAACCACGGCTGTGCGGGATAAAAGAAGACGCGCCAGTGGTGTCAAATCCTCGCTGACATTTACACATTCATCCGCCCATCCGATAAACGCATCGGAAGGCAGCTCCGGTCGCGTCAAAGGCGTTTCCGAACGGGTTTCATCCAGGATAACCAGACCGACTTTGCCTTTCTTTTCGGATCGGAGATATTTTATGATGCCTTCAGCCGTGCCTCGGTCGCGGCAAATCATAAAGCCGGCAATTTCACCGAGTGCGGCTTCAATGGCGCCCTCGAATCCGCTTAAGGGGGTTAAATTATCGGCAATCGTGCCGATCAGGCCCGGCCATCTTTCATGTTCGGCGAGAGTCGTCACCACCCCCGGGCTATACCCCTCATAATGCACCATCATTTCCTTCAGAAGAAGCCGCCTTGCCACGGCCGCCTCCAATGATGCGCCATATTCGAAAATTTCGCCGGAAAGTTCTTCGGAGCGGGACATAAGAGAGGCGATTTCCTGTTCCGTATTAGCGCGGTTATTGCGTAATTGCGCTACCTTAAGCAGGATGTCGTTACGCGATGATTCAACTCCCGTCAGATGTTCCGCCAGAGACTCCTTTTTGGCCGTTAAACCGCCCAACAATTCCTCAACGCGGACCAGGGAACCATTGATTTCATTTTCCTGCTCCTTGAGATTGCTATCATTGCTCTTATCGGCGGATAATTTCCCTTCCAGGGCGAGCAACTGCTGATTCAATTCCTCCCTGGCCCGACGGGCCGCCAGGACTCGTTCATCCGATTCTATCTGATGAATTTCGTTTTCGGACAGCAGTTGCACTATTCCCGTCAAATCCTGCTCCAGGGCCGTCAGTGACCGTTCGGTTTCGGCAATCTGCTCAAAGAGATTTTCTTTGCGGCGTTTGTAGGCCTCTATGTCAAGAATATTTCGCTCTTTCAATTGACGGGCATTTTCCCGCTTTTCGCGAAGAATGCTTATGTCTTTTTCGAGGGAATGGGCCCTCTCGGTCTGTTCAAATATTTGGGTCGCGATTTCTGTCAATTGCCTGTCAATATCGGTCAGATTTTTCCGTTCCTCTTCCTGCCGGGCCGAGAAAACATCAATGTCGGTATCATGCTTCTGGCGGACATCGAGAAGGGCCTCCCTTTCGGCGAGCCGTTGCTTTCGTTCATTTTTTGATCTATCCAAAGAATGTCTACTCAGGAAAATTTCCCAATCCTTCAACTCGTCGGCGATTTTTTGATACCGCTCGGCCTTTTTCATCTGGCGGTTGAGAGAGTTGACCTGCGTATTGACCTCAGTCACGATATCTTTCAAACGAAGCAGGTCCTGCTCCGTCGCTTCCAGTTTTCTGACAGCGGCCTTTTTGCGGTTTTTGTATTTTGATATCCCGGCCGCTTCTTCGAAAAGAAACCGCCGATCGTCGGCGCGATCCGAAAGAATGGCGTCTATCATATCTTGCTGTATTACTGAATAAACATGGGCACCGATGCCGGTATCCATGAGGAGGTCGGCGATATCTTTCAGGCGGCAGGGGATTTTATTTAGCAGATACTCCGAATCGCCGGAACGGAACAACCGCCGGGTAATTTGTACTTCGCCGTATTCGGTCGGGAGAACGCCCCGGTCATTTTGAATCACGAGCGTTACTTCGGCCATCCCCAGCGGCTTGATGTCCCGCGTCCCGTTGAATATAATCTCCTCCATTTTACTGCCGCGCAATAGCGACACCTTTTGTTCTCCCAGCACCCAACGTATGGAATCGAGAATATTGGTTTTGCCGCATCCATTCGGTCCGACAATCGATATTATTCCTTTGGTTAATTTAATGATGGTTTTATCGGGAAATGACTTGAATCCGAGAAGTTCCAAACGCTTGAGATACACGGTTCCTCCGGAACGCTAATTTGCATTTCTATCGGTTTTTATTGGCAGTTGCGCCGCTTTCAGGGTGCCAAGCATTTCAATGATTGATTTGTAAATGCTTTTTTCATCCCGAAGGTAACGGCTCTTTATTTCAAAATTGTAGTAAGGCGCCCCCAAGATACCGGCGCTTCCCACCCGAATGGCGCGAGGATAGGAAAGAAGCACCGACTTTACGAAATTATTAGTGTCTAAATTTAAATCCAAAATTAGGTCGAATCGATTCTGCTGAAGAAGACCCAAATAACTTCTGCGAGCCAACCCACTCCATGTTAATTGATCTTTTGACGGTGTCAGGATGCGGAAGCCTTTGTGGGGAAATATTCCGTGCACCGAGCTCCCCGGAGAGGCCATAAGGTAAATTTCAGCATCGCCGAAAACCTCCGACAAATTCGGCAGAACCTGTTTGATGACGGTCAGTTCCCGCTGTCCCGGAGGAAGGCATACCAGGATATTCCGGGTATTTAGCATATCGTTAGGTAGGGCAATTTCGGCCGGCTTATATTTTTTCAACGCCAGCTGTAATTTAAAACGAGCTGTTAATTTTCTAATGCCCACCATCGCCGGAATCCTTGGGAATTGAATAAAACTCTCTTTTGTTTGATTGGTTTATTTCTAAACCTCGTAAGGGGCGACCGCCCGGTGACAGCGGTTTCAATAAAGTATCGTTTAATTTGAATTCGACACCGGCCGGATTGCCGGCCGCCACAACAAATTTGTCCAAAGCGGTGATTTCGCGATTTGTACCGGGCGGGAGACTCCCGTCTACGGCCGTGTCTTTATCGGCAATAATAAGAAACCAGCAAGTCTGTTTTACGTAAACACTCAATTTCATTTTTCCGCCGGCCACGACCGGAACCGGGGCAAGAGAGTCATGGGTAGTGGAATCCGACGGCATAATGGACGGTTGAATTGAATCGAGGGGATATTCATTTGAAGTGGATATCTGAGTCGATTCATTCTGGGCTGGCTCATTCTCCTGCGGGGTCTTTCCCTTTAAAATGATTATCAAAATAATAATGATGGCAATGAATATAATCGCCGCAAATGACAGTATGGCACGAAGAGGCGATTTACCCTTCGATTTTATTTCCGGCTTTTTATCAGCTGCTTTTATTTCCGGCAGTGGGGAGGGTACCTCTGTTGCTTTTTGTAGGGGGAGCGGTTCCGGTTCGGCCGCGGCATCAAAAATTTCATCGGCGTCAAGGCCCATTTCCCGGGCGTATGAATGGGCAAAAAGCTCGTAATAGACAAGAGACGGAAATTCTTTGGGATCTCCGACCTCTATGGCGGCCAGATACCTCTCAATAATTTTGGTTTCCTCGGCCAGTCCGCTTAGGTCTTTTCCCAGTTCGGTACGGCGATTTTTAAGAACTTCGCCAATTTGCTTGTAGTTATATTTCATATGCCATTATTTCTTTGCCATTCATTTGCCAGATTATCAAGCAAGGTCATGGGCAAACCGGTTACATTATCAATATTTCCTATTATTCTGTCAACTAAAAAACCGCCCTTTCCTTGTATTCCGTAGGCTCCGGCCTTATCCATCGGCTCGCCGGTGGCAATATACTCGTAAAGCGCTTCCGACGTGACCTTATTGAAATAGACCTGTGTGGTTTCAAAGCCACTGACTATTCTGCCTTTTAAATCAACAAGCGCCACGGCCGAGCAAACCGTGTGCCCGTTTCCGGATAAAGCTGAAAGCATGCGGAAGGCATCTTCCAGCGATAGGGGTTTGCTGAGTATTTTTCCTCTGAAAATCACAATCGTATCACTGCCCAGAGCGATTTCATTTTCTTTTATCTGATTGAGTGCAACGCGGGCCTTTGATTCCGCTAGGATTGTCGTCAGGCGGCACGGATCCGGGTCAATATCATCTTTTTCATCGATATTGGGGATAATTTGACGAAATTTGACCCCGGCCTCGGTAAGAATATCTACCCGGCGCGGAGATCCGGAAACGAGCACCAAATTATATGTTCGAAGGAGTCGGTCTAGATTCTTGAAATGCGCCATTGTCAAGCATAATGGTAACCGGGCCATCATTGACCAGTTCCACTTCCATTTTGGCCCCAAAAATCCCTTTGGCCACGTTAAGCCCGGATTTGCGAAATTCCGCAATTAATGCATTATAAAGCCTTTGGGCATCATCTGGCGGCATACTGCTGTCAAAACTGGGCCGTCGCCCTTTGCGACAGTCGGCATAAAGAGTGAATTGTGATACCACGAGCAGACTCCCATTAATTTCCATAAGAGAAAGATTCATCTTTCCTTCGGCATCTTCAAAAACCCGCAAATTCAGGCACTTTTCGGCCATTTTGGGGATATTCCCGATTGTATCGCTTTTGTGAAAGCCGCATAATAATAAAATACCGCGATCAATATGGGAGACTTTTTTGTTACCAACGGTCACCGAGGCGGCGTTTACTCTTTGAATCAACAATCTCATAAGTCAAAGAGAATATATTATATAGTTATTCCGCCGCAAAGGATTATGATTGCAACCGCGGAAAATAAATATTATTATCTAGGGCGAACTATCCTGAGATTTAAATTGGGTGCTAAATGGATTTATGCAGCAGTTCCATTGGAATTGACATTGGATCGGTTTCGGTAAAAATTGCGGTTATTAACCAAAAAAAAGAAATAGTAAAGACCGCCTATCGCCGTTTTCACGGCCGTCCCTATCAGACGCTAAAAGAATTGCTCAATTCGGAGTTTGCCTCATGTTTGAATACTGATCTCACATTGGGTATGACCGGAATCGGGGGAAGAACCGGCGTCAATATATTGGGTGGTGTATTCTTTGGCGAAATTACAACGCTGGCAGCGGCCAATTATTTTCTTTTGCCGCAGGTCCGAACCGTAATTGAGATGGGTGGTGAAGATTCCAAGTTTCTGCAACTGGATTCGCAAAAACAGACCGTCTCTGATTTCAGTATGAATAATCTATGCGCCGCCGGAACGGGATCGTTTCTGGATCAACAGGCCGGGCGGCTAAAAATATCCATTGATGAGGAATTCGGTCGATTGGCCCTCCGATCAAAAAATCCGCCCCGCATTGCAGGGCGTTGTTCGGTATTTGCCAAATCGGACATGATTCACTTGCAGCAAATTGCAACGCCTGATTTTGATATTGTTGCCGGGCTTTGCTATGCTGTAGTACGGAATTTTAAAAGCGCTATCGCCCGCGGGAAAAAGTTCATTCCTCCAATTGCCTTCGAAGGCGGCGTGGCTTCTAACCCGGGCGTCATACGGGCCTTTACCGATGTTTTGGAAATTGGGGATGGCGAATTAATAATACCTCCTGAACATAATGTCATGGGGGCGATAGGGGCGGCCCTCTTGGCTCTGAAAGTCGGAGATGAAAGTCTGGTTCGAATTGAGTCGGAAAAAATCGCGGCTTATCTGAATTTCCGAGAAATTCCCAAAAGCGGCCGGGAACGCTTAACATTTGATTATCCTGATTCCAAGTTCTACTCCGTAACGTCAGCCGTTTATCAAGGGACTATAAGCGATCTCGAGGTTTATTTGGGAATTGATGTCGGTTCTCTGTCGACCAATTTGGTTTTGATCGACCGAAATAAGAAGGTTGTGGCGCGCCGCTATTTAATGACTGAAGGCAGACCTATTGAAGCCGTGCGGCGGGGATTGGCTGAAATCGGCGCCGAGGTGGGCGATAGGGTGAAAGTGATTGGAGTCGGAACAACCGGATCGGGAAGATATTTGACAGGTGATTTTGTAGGGGCTGATATCGTAAAAAACGAAATTACCGCTCAGGCGACCGCCGCCATCAATATTGATCCGACGGTCGATACTATATTTGAAATTGGCGGGCAGGATTCGAAATATATATCACTCCAAGATCGAACCGTAATAGACTTTGAAATGAATAAAGCTTGCGCTGCCGGAACCGGTTCATTTCTTCAGGAACAGGCGGAAAAACTTAATATTAATATTGAAAAGGAATTCGGAGATAAGGCTTTATCAGCCGAATGCCCGGTCGGATGCGGCGAACGATGCACGGTTTTTATGGAATCGGATTTGGTGAGTCACCAGCGTGCGGGAGCCGGTACCGACGATCTGATCGCCGGATTGGCTTATTCCATTGCTTCAAATTATCTCACTAAGGTGGTGGGTGACAGGAAGATAGGCGATAATATATTTTTCCAGGGGGGGGTGGCCTGGAACAAGGGGGTGGTCGCCGCTTTTGAGAAATTGACCGGGAAAAAAGTGACTGTTCCGCCTCATCATGATGTCACGGGTGCCATTGGAGCGGCCATTTTGGCTTTGGAGACGGATACCGGCCAGGGCTCAACCTTTAAAGGATTTGATTTATCTCGGAAACACTATTCTTTGAGCACTTTCACCTGCCCGGATTGCTCCAATATGTGTGAAATTCGAACCGTGACAGTCGAAGGGGAGGAGCCGCTTTATTATGGTAGCCGCTGTGAAAAATACGATATTAAGAGACGGCAAAGTCAGACCAATACTCCCGATTATTTCAATCTTCGACAACAATTGTTGCTGAAAAAATATATCAATTTTGAACGAGAGCGGCCGACCCGGGGGCGGGTGGGAATGCCGCGCATTCTGCATTTCTTTGAATATTATCCATTCTGGCGGACTTTTTTTGAATCACTTGGTTATGAAGTGATCAATAGCGATTTATCAAGCCAAGAAATTGTGGAATCGGCCCTGGAAAAGTTCGAGGCGGAGACCTGTTTCCCGGTTAAAATGGCTTTTGGGCATGTCGATAATCTAATGCACAAAAGGGTCGATTATATTTTTCTTCCCGGAATCATCAAATTTACTCTCAATGATTATGATGATTATGGGAGTTATATTTGCCCCTATGTTCAATCAATAGCCAATACCGTGGCAGCCAAGTTTGATTTTGACTCCGCCGGCATCAAATTTATTGGATATCCCATAAGGCTTCATCGCGATACTTCGCGCACGCTGATGCAACTTCAGCAATTAATCCGGGCCATGAATCTGAATGAAAGTGAAGTACGGAAAGCCATCAATGACGGAATGAAGGCTTATGATTCATTTCGCAAAAGCCTGATTGATGAAGGGCGAAGGATTCTGGAATCGCTTGGGGAAGACGAAAAATGCCTGGTGGTTGTAAGCCGACCATACAACGGATTCGATCGCCGTCTGTCGCTCGATATCCCGGATAAAATGCGCAAAATCGGGATTAGGACAATTCATATTGATTTTTTGCCGCTGGATACGGATAGCGATGATCTGGCGGCCATGTACTGGCACTACGGACGCAAAATTCTATCGGCCGCTAATTTCATCCGGAAACATCCCAACCTTTATGCTGTCTATTTGACCTCATTCGGTTGCGGCCCGGATTCGTTTATCACGCATTTTTTCCGACGAAATATGTCGGGGAAGCCTTATTTGCAGCTTGAAATGGATGAACATTCGGCTGATGCTGGAATGATAACCAGAGTCGAGGCTTTTCTTGATTCGCTCCGATTCTATAATTTCCGCCCGCCCATAACCGAATTCAGTCCGGCCGGGCGAAGGTTCTCACCGGAAAAGAAAATTATCTATCTGCCGAATATGTGCGACCACGCCTATGCGGTCAGAGCGGCTTTCGTGCGTTGCGGGATTAAAGCCGAGGTCATGGAAGAGCCCGATGACATAAGTCTGAATTATGGAAAGAAATTCACTTCGGGGAAAGAATGTTTCCCTTGTGTGGTAACTACCGGAGATATGCTTCGCAAGATAAACTCGCCCGGGTTCGATCAGGATCGGGCCGTGTTCTTTATGCCAGGCGCCGACGGCCCTTGCCGCTTCGGGCTTTACAGCCAATTTCATCGCGTGGTTCTGGATGAATTGGGATATAAAAATATCCCTATTTACTCGCCGAATTCGCGAACCTCATATACCGATTTTGGTTTGGATAAAACCCCTTTCCGTCGCCTGGGATGGCGAGGTATGGTATTGATTGATTGTCTTCTCAAGGCCCTTCTTCAATCCCGACCGTATGAGTATGAGAAGGGCGCCTCTGAAAAGGTATATTATCGATATCTTTCGGAAATGCAGGATTGCATTATTAATGGCGACGATTTGAGACAATTGGCCGCGCGGGCCGCACAAGATTTCGCTGCGATCCCTCACGAGACAGGGAAGAAAGCGGTGATAGGATTGGTCGGGGAAATTTATTTGCGGAATAATCGCTTTTCCAACAATCATCTCATTACCAAATTGGAGGCACATGGTCTGGAAGTGCGTCTCGCCTCATTTGCCGAATGGATAAATTACACTTCGTATACATTCAAACTTGATTCGATATATAAGCGAAACTGGAGAGGGGTTGTTCGTGCGATTCTTCAGGCCTACTATCAGCACCGGGATGAAGCGGGGATTGAAAGAAGCTTCCGCAAATTTTACCCGATCGATCCGGAGCCGCATATTTCGCATGTTTTGAAATATGCCGCACCCTATCTGCCGGTCGATGTGCGGGGGGAAGCGGTTCTTTCCATTGGACGGGCGATTGATTTTGTCTATCAGGGAGCTTCCGGTATCGTGAATTGCATGCCCTTTAACTGCATGCCCGGAACGATTGTTTCTTCACTTTCCCGAAAAGTCTCGCACGATCTGAACGATATCCCTTGGCTCAATATCAGCTATGAAGGCCTGCAGGACACCGGCGAGGAAACCCGCCTGGAGGCATTTGTCGACCAGGTTAAGAATTATCGAACAGCTTCCAGGGAAAAGATGAAAGTGTAAGGAAATGGCTCTCTGCAATAATTCGGAACTGGATTGTCTGATTGATGAAATTCTCGAAGAGCTG
>CALMKK010000319.1 GCA_937867135.1 uncultured candidate division Zixibacteria bacterium | reverse complement strand
TATCATATCGTCCTGTATTCACGGTATTACAGGAAAAGTCGAAAATGTTTGCGCATTTAACCTGCTCTGGGATAATCATGCCGGCGATTATTTCGGCGGCGTGGTCGATTCGGCCGGAGGGTTGATTGCCGATCCGCTCTTTATCGACACAGCCGGCGGCGATTTTCGAGTGGGATTCGGGTCACCGGCGATTGACGCCGGCATCGATCTCGGGTATGCATATACCGGACTGGCACCCGATATCGGCGGGCTTGAAACCGGTGAATTGACGAGACTGGAAATTATGCCGGTCCGCGATACTCTTTGTGCGGATTCATTGTATCAGTTTACTGTTATCGCTTATGATAGTGCCGATGGTCCGGCGCCGACCGGAAATTTATCCTGGTCGCACACTTTTGGTACCGGAACCATAGATTCGATCGGTCTCTTTTCACCGGTCGGCACGGGGGGCGGCCAAATTGCGGTCAGTTCCGATATCGATGGAATATCCGATCAAAGCGATTCGATGTTTATTCGGCCCGGCGCGCCGACATCAATCCTGATATCTCCGGATACATTGACAATCGAGGCGGGAAGCAGTCAAGTATTTTCTGCGCTCGGTTATGATAAAAATGCCAATGAAGTTATCGAAATCGGCAAACTTACTTGGACGGATAACGGGAATATCGGGGAAATTGATTCAACAGGTCTGTTCACGGCCCATCATGCCGGGACCGGTGCAATCAGCCTTCATAGTGATCTTGGGTTAAATGCAACAAGCGGTATAATCACGGTCATCCCGGGAGCATTGGCAATTCTGAATGTCCTTCCATCCCTAAATACGGTTCAAACACTTTTGACTTATCAATATGCCGCTCTCGGTTATGATCTCGATTCGAATTTGATAGCCGATTATACCGATTCGGTAGCATGGTCGACGACAGACCTGGTGGGAAATATCACTTCGTCGGGCCTATATACAGCCGGGCTGCTCGGGAATTATTGGATAAAGGCAGATTATAATTCCTTTCATGATTCGGGATTTGTTTCAGTCGTTCTCGCGGGGGGATTGGATCATGTCCGGATTGAGTTTTTCGACGGCACGCCGGTCGATTCTATAACCTTCTCCACTGATATTGACACGACCGTTATTTATGCTCGCGGTTATACGGGCGCAGATGAGTTGATAGGCGATTTGTCGGTCGACTGGGCGATAGTGGATTCGAGTTCTATCGCTTCAATTGAACCGTCGATCGGAGAATTTACCAAGCTGACGCTCTTTAATCCGGGCGAAATTAGAATTGCGGTTGTGCATAATTCCGGATTCACCGATACCGCCGGACCTATAACAATAATTACCGGGCAGCCGGTTTCAATGGCGATCGCACCTGATACGGCCACTATTGCGATCGGGGGGGCGACGTCATTTTCGATATTGGCACGCGATAACGATAGCAATGAAGTTTATCCTCAGCCAATACCCGAGTGGAGTATAGCCGGCAGCATTGGCACGATTGACAGTGTCGGCCTATTTACGGCTACAGGGGTGGGCATGGGCCAAGTGGTGGCAACGTTCGGCAGTGTTGTTGATTCGAGCGGTGATATTATGGTTGTGCCGGGTCCGCTGGCATCAATTCGAATAGAGCCGGACTCGGTTGCCATGCGCATAGGGGATACCGTACAATTTTCGGCGATTGGCCTGGATAGCGCCGGAAACAGTACCGACCCGGGGGAGATAACATGGCAATCACTGGGACGGGCGGGTGAAATCGAGGCCAACGGAAGGTATATCGCCGAACTCCCGGGTATGGGAGCGGTGTCGGCAACAAACACGGCGGCGGGAATCGCGGATACCACCTATGATTTAAGGATCGAGGAATTGTATTATACAACCATTCCTATAGGAAACGTTCTGATTAAACCGGACGGTGATGAGGCGACAATCGCCGAATTTCGGCTGGATAACTATTTTTCTCAGATTAAAACGGTAACATCGATATCGATTCGGGATTTATCTTCCGGCGCGGGAACGGCCCAACAACTGGCGGCCAATATGATTACCGCCAATCTCTATCTTGATTCCGACGGTGATTCGATCAGGACGGCGGCAGATTCGCTTCTGGGGGAGGCGCCGTATCAGACCGATGTGATGTCATTCACGATACCGGCCGTCGATATTCTTCCCGACAGCGGCATGACATTTTTAGTCACAGCCAAATCCGCAAAATATGCGCGTGACGGAGATTTGGTCGATGTTGCGATGATTCCGGGGTTGGATGTTGTGACGTCCGATCTGACGATCACGACCGGGGCGGCGTTCTCAAATTCTATCGGGACGGCCGAGATAAACGGGATGGTAGCCGGTCAGATCACGGTGAATCCCATCGGCAATACAGCGATCGGCTGGGCGGACAGTCTGTTTCTCTGCCTGACGGTTGATCTCCCGCGAAACGGATATATGCCGGATACACTTATCGGATTGGACGTTATCAATATCGGAACCGCAACCGAGGGCGATGTCGATTCGATTTTGCTCTTTGCCGATAATGGGAACGGCGCCTGGGACGGTACGAATAATGAAATAGGACTCGGTCGATTAGTTTTCAACGGTGAAACCTGGTCGCGGGGTGGTTTGGCACTGGCAATGCCCGACTCTGTCACCCGTCTATATGCGGCCGTAAAAATATCGCACTTTCCCACAGATGGCGCGACAATCAGACTGGAATTGCCGATAAACGGAATTCATGTTGTATCAAATAATGACGGGCCTATCGATCAAGCGGTCAATTCGCCAGATATTATGACGATTGCGGGGAGGCAGGCGATAATTGTCACGGCTGTTCCGATACCAACGCGGTCGTGTATCCCAGGACAAAATACCGGGCCACTGTTGGCCATCAACCTCACCAACGGCTATTCGGAAGATATGACGCTCAATGGATGGACGATAGCATTTATCGGTACCGACCCATCCGGAGCGACAGCGGCGCAAATGGCCAGTCAAATAGATTCGGTTTATTTTTATCTGGATCGCGACAGCGATGCGGTTACGATATCGGCCATCGATTCGCTTCTCGCGGTTGGGTTTCCGGTCGATGGAAAAGTAGTATTCAATACTTCCGGCCTGGTGCTGAACGGAAGCGGCGGAAGTCTCTCGATCGAAGTTGCGGCCAAATTGAATCTGCTAACATCGAAAAACGGCAACACGATTGCTTTCGCGTTGAGTGATTCGACGTCAATTGTCTGCGGCCAACCGGCAAGAATCAGCGGAGTATTTCCTATTCAAAATCAAACGTCATTTTTAATCAATGCCTTTCCGGCGGCGGCCGTAAAATTGCATTCTTTGCAATCGACCAATCTATATGCCGGGCAAATTAATCAGCCGGCGATGGATCTTGAAATTCCACGAAATGGATACGCCGCGGACAAGCTGACAGAAATAAATATTATCAACAGCGGATCGCTAGTTGATATTATTGCACTGGAGAATGTACGACTCTGGCAAGACCTGACGGCAAACGGCTACACGTCCGACGATATATTAATCGGTACTTTTAAACCGGCTGGCGATCAATGGCGGCTGGACGGCATCAATACGGCGCTTCCATTACCGTCGAATCGGTTTATCGTGACGGTATCTGTATCCGGGGACCAATCCTATGGAGGAACGCTGAGATTCGATATCCCCGTTTCCGGCATTAAGTACGGTTCGGGAACAACCGGCCCCGACGATTCCGCCGTAGAAAACACGACCGCCCTTCTGCTATTCCCTTCCAACCGGCTTACGGCGATATCTATTCCGACCGGAACGGCGACGGTGTTACCTGGCTCGATGAATCAACAGATTTTGACCTTTGCCCTTTATAACGGCTATGTGGATCAGACCAAGACTCTCAATAAGGTCACTCTCACAAATTGTTCGCACTCCGCCGGTTCAGCCGGCTTTTCGGATCATGAACTGGGACAGGTGTCATTATACAGGGACATAAATAACAATCATATTTTCGATAACGATGCACTGCTGGGCACCGGTTTATTCAATGAGGGTTCGCTTAAAATTGAGGGATTCTCGGCTTCTCTGGCTCCCGAGTCACTGGCATATTATTTTGTCGTGGCCGATCTGCCGCTGGATTTGATTGACGGCGACAGTCTGGCGGTTTCCGTAGAGCAAGCGTCGGATTTTGCTTTTTCAGATTTTATCAATCTAAACGGCGATATGCCGCTTTCAAGCGGCGGACATTTGGTGGCAGACGGATCCATATGGCGGCAATATAATATTCAGGGGCCCAATGGCCGTTCTCTTACGCCGGGGGATACCGATGTCATTCTGATGGCTTTTACTCCGGCTTTTAACGGGGATCGAATTGACCAGCTTAATCTAATTTCTATTCAAAATCTCGGTGACGCAGACACGGCATCGGTCACAAATCTGAAACTCTGGCACGATGTTGACGGCAATTATCTGCTTGGGCCTACGGATTCACAGGTAGGGTCATTGGTTTTTGACAATGGCCACTGGAGTGCCCAGGATCTGGCATTGTCCGTTTCACCAACGCCGCCGGTGCTCCTGGTTACGGGAAGTATTGCCATGAGTGCTGTTTCCGGGGCGACTTTTCGGGGGGCCGTGCCGGTTCTTGGTTGTGATTACCTTTCCGACAATGACGGGCCAATTGATTCATCACTCGTTGCGCCCGGAGTTTTCACAATATCGACCTCCAATTTAAGCGTATCGGTTGATCCCCTGTATTCCAGTTATACGGTTGGACAGACAATTGATGTGGCGATGTCGATTACAAACAAATCGACAAATTTGCTGAACGAAGTGCAAGCGGAATTAGCCGAAATCATCAATCCTCAGCTGGTTCGATTGGATAGCAGTATTGCCGGACCAATCGATCTGCCGGCATCCGCGAAATTTGTTTGCCACTACTTCTTTACGGCCATTGGTGCCGGCCAGGCGTCGTGGAAACTTCGCGCTTTTTCGCTGGTCACAAATGACTCTTCGATTGCGGCACAGACGCCGCCGGTTTCGATACAACGCCCGATTACGCCTCTAACACTGCAGGCTCTTAATACCAGTCCGACCGCCGTGACCAAAGGGCAGACCAACATTTTCCCATTGACACTTATTTGCGCTCATCCTGATACCGGCTCCGGAACGGCGGCAATGTCGCTGCAAAGCCTTCGGGTACGGGTTGTCGATGAGTTGGGCAACCCCATTTCCGCGGCGTCCGTTTTCAGCCGCATGGCGGTTGCCACGGGGCTTGAGATACTCTCAGTAGTACAAACAGTGCCGTCGCAATCCGAGGTTCTGTTCTCCTTCACTTTGCCCCTGATAATTAATCCGGGCACGACACAAAATCTAATGCTTATGGTGGATATAGCCATTGACGCTTCCACCGCGAATTTCATGATATCAGTGGACGGCGCGGCCTGGGTGCCATTTGCCGATTATAATACCGGTCAGATTATCGCGCACTCGGCCTCGGTGGTTTATCCGATAAAAACATCGCCCACCCGCATAGATTCTCCGTCGCAAAATGTCGCCATTGCAGCGATTTCGTGTGTCCTGCCGACCACCAACTATTTGCAACAAGGGGTCGATATTCTGAAACTCTATTTCCGCCATACGGGTGAGACAGGGAATGCCGCTTTGCAAATAACAAAATTGTCCGTAACATTTGCCGATTCTATCGGCACACCGTTGGCGGCGGGAGATCTATTCGAACATATAACTCTTCGCCGATTGAATTACCTCGTCGGCGATTTGATCCCTTTGCCGCACGATTTTGAGCCCCAGGAGATTTCACTTTCCACACCCTTGAATTTGAATCCGCAGGAGATAGATTCAATTTATATTTCCGTTTCAGTCAAATCGACTCCGGGAGCCCCGGGATTCTGCATGGCCATTGCCGACAGCAGTAGTTTTACGGTACGCGACCTGAATACCAGTCTCGCGCTTCAAGCCATATCAGACACGGTGTTGGCCAGCGGAACTATATTTCCGATAATTTCTTCCTGGACCGCATTTAAATTTCCGGCGGAAGCGCCGTTTATCTGTCTGAATGATATCGCCCCGGCGTCGGTCACGGGCGGACTTGACTCGGTCCCGTTGATATCATTTGCCGTGACCTACCCGGTTACGCCACAACTCTCATCGCTCCGGTTTGTAAGTGCGGCCATAAAAATAATTGACAGCGGAGGTCAGATACTCGATCCGCATCTGCTGTTCGACAGAATCGGCATTCGCATCGGGGATGGTTTTCTGCAATATGCGCCGTCACTGTCGTATACCGGCGGAATGTTGAATGTGCCGTTTGGAAGTTCCGGTTTGTCGATATCTCCGGGGGACAGTGTCGCCATTGGATTATTCGCCGACCTAAGGCCGGATGCACCATATAGCGACTTTGCGATAGAAATCGGGGCCCTTGACGATTTCTTGACCATTGATGCCAGCGACACTCTACATGCTCCGGGAGTCTCGATCTCCCCCGAATGCCCGCAATCGTATCCTTTTGCGACCGCACCGATATCGATATTCTTGCCGGCAGGCCGACCGGTAGTTCAGCGCTCAAACAAAGCGGTTCGTATGGCCCCGGCCGGAGGTCGGAGAGTCATTCTGTTTGACGGTTCCCTGGGATATAATTCCATCTCGCCAGTCGGTCAGATTGAAATCCGCGGTTTTGCCGCCCAGTTGAAACGCCGCGATCAGAGCGGCTTGGTGCATAATGACGGTAAGTCGGTGGAAGCGGTTTATCTGGAAATCAATGGCAATGAGATAGGGTGCGACAGCGTTTTGTCCTCCGATTCAATTATAATCGCCGCTACGGCACCGGAAATTTTGGAGCGCGGCGACTATGTCTCAATCAAGTTGACATGCGATCTGGCGGATTCTGCTCGGACCGGCAATTTTGTGATGATTTTTGCCGATTCTTCCTTTCTGCAGGTTACGGATAAGAATTTATCGACAGTAGTATTCCCGGTCCTTTCCGGATTGACATACCCGTTTGAGGCGGGTGAAATATCAATTGCCGCGGCCAGTTTGAAATCATCGTTCACCAATTATCCGAATCCATTCAATCCGGGGCGGCAGGAAGCCACGACGATCGGATACGTGCTGACTGAAGATGCTATTGTCGATATAAGTATTTATACAATTATGGGTGATTTGGTTTATCATGTCGTCAATCATTCGCAACGAGCGGCCGGGACCTATCAATCCGATATCTGGGAGGGACAAAATGGTGATGGACGAACGGTCCAACCAGGCGTGTATTTCTGCCGCATTGAAGCCAAATACAATTCAGGCCGAAGCGAAAGTTATAGGCGAAAGATAGCGGTAATAAGATGAAGCTCAGAATTGCGATATTGGGTTGTCTGGCGGCAGTAATCATCGCCGGGCCGGTAAACGGACAATCCGAAGGGACATCGACACCGCTGACCTTTGGCGTGGGGTCGCGGGATCTTTCTCTCGGTACGGCCAATATAGCCGGATGCGATTACACTACGGCGGCATATTGGAATCCTTCCCGGCTCGCGCGGAGCGAGCGGTTCAGCTTAACGGGATATCACACCCGATTATATGACTCGGACGTGGCCTACCAGTATCTCGGGGTTGTAATCCCGACGCTTGACTGGGGTTCGTTAGGAATCGGCATAGTCAGGTTGGGAATCGATGGCATTGAAGAACGCGACGCCTCCAATCTGCTGATCGGGACAATTGAAGATAGCCGATTGGGATTTCGTCTGGCTTATGGTCGTACGGTGGGATCGCTCGATTTGGGGTTTTCGCTTACGCTGGAGACCCATTCGCTTGGATCTTATAAGGCCACTTCCTCGCCGGGATTGGATTTGTCGGCGTCAAAGGATATGACCCTTCCATTTTCATGGTGCGACCATGTAGCGGTCAGCATCGTTGCGAGAAATATTTTAGCACCATCAATGAGGCTGGCCGATGAGTCGGTCAAGTTTCCAACGGAAATAAATGTTGGGATGAGCACAACGATTATTTCGAGTCATCTTGGCGGCCAGTCTTTGGCAATTTCCGGAGGCTTTTTAAAATCGGAGCTTTCGGAAGCTATGACATCACTTGGATTGGAATATTCGTTATTTGAGCTTCTCAAGTTGCGCGGGGGGTATCGCGGCAATAGGCTCTCGGCGGGCGTCGGTATCGCCTATCATGGGACGAGCGTCGATTACGCGGTGGTCGATCGCGATCTGGGACCTTTACATATGATTTCATTGACGACAGCCATCGGGAGACCTGCCAGCGAACGGCGAATAGCCCGCGCTCAAAAGCGGGAAGCCGCTTTCAGCCGTGCCATGAGCGATCGATTGACGCGACAAAATATTGATCTGGCTTCACAATTGTTGAAGGAAGGCAAGAATGCCATGGCGGTAGGCGATCTGAATACGGCCAACGACAATTTTGATCGTGCCCTATTTTTATCGCGCGGCAGCGGTATTGATACATCCGAATGCGCCTCTCTGGCCGCTCAGGTTCGGACGGAAATTGCCGGTCAGAATCGGAAGTTGCTGGTGTCGGCGCAGGTTGATTCGGCTCGGGCTCGACTGGAGGTTTTGGATTATCTCGGTTGTCAATATTTCGCCGGCCTGGCCCTGGCACTCGATTCAGGATCCGTTGAGGCAATTGCGCTACGCGATAGGGCCGCCAATGCCACTTTGGAGATAAATCGTCGTCAGGAATTTATTCAGCAAAGAGTCTGGGCAATAGATTCACTCATCGGCTACGGCAGATATGAAGAAGCCTTGACGGCCGCCCGAACAATTAACCAGATGGTTCCGGGCAACCAGCCGGCCCAACAGGCCCTTAAGAAAGCAGAATTTGAATCGTTCCGAGCTCAGGCCGTAACGGAGATGGCGCGGCAAGAGTACCGGATTTCGATCGCGCTGTTTGATTCCGCGCTGATACGATTTCCAGGACAGAATCGGTGCCTGGAAATGAAACGACAGTGTCAGCAAGCGGAGGAAAATTCTCGGACATTGACTGCCCCGGCAACGGACATGTCGGCCTCTCTTAGCCGCGTGCTAAAAAAGCAGGTGCAGGAAATATACGAAAAGGCTCAGAATGCCTTCAATCGAGGCGATCTGAAACAGGCTATGACGGAATGGGAAGAAGTCGATCGACTCGCGCCCGGATATCAGGCCGTGCGCGAATATCTGGTCAAAGTCTATCGTTTTATCGGCGTCGAGCTATACAGTAAAAACCTCATGAAAGAGGCCCTTGATATCTGGCAAAAAGCCCTCGCCATCGCCCCGGACAATTCCGAGATAGCGGCATATGCCCGTCGGACGCGAAACGAAATAGAGAAACTAAAGGAGCTATCTAATGACAACTGAACAAAATGATGGCGCTCCCACAGAGTGGCCGTCCCCTTCGAAGTATAATCGATCGCTCCGTCGTGAATTTGCATTTTATTTAGGCGGCCTGGTCCTGTTGCTGATGATTTTTACGGGTCTGATAATAACCAATCAACTGGTTACAACCGTCACTGATAATATTATCGATAAGATATTGGCGCAAACCAGATCATATGCCGGAGCGGCTTCGAAGCAAATGATCGCCGCGGACGGCCCCGATGTTCTGATGCTGACAGATATCTGCAATAAACTAATGGCCGATAACCCGGATTGCGGATGGGTGGGTATAGCCGATAAGCAAGGCCGTTATCTGGCACACACAAATATGAGATTGGTTATAGCCTCGTCCAGTCTTTCTCTGGTCGGGTCGGATACCTACGCCGGCCGCTTGCGAAATGGGGAGGCCTTGCAGGTAGCCGATGATTCCATTACCGTTGCGGTGCCTATCATGGAACAGGGTGTGACGCTCGGTGCCCTGGCTATGAGCTCTTCGACACGTCCTATTACCCTCGTCCGGAAATCGGCCCTGCTCACGGTGGCGCTTATTACTCTGGTCATGATCATCATTGGTGTACCGCTCACGATGGTCATCCTCCGTATTCGGCTAAAGCCTCTCAACCTGATAACCGAGTCGCTACGAAAGGTCAACGTGGGGAATCTTCGGTTCGACCTGCCAATAAAGACCTTCAATGAATTCGGTTACCTGGCCGAGACTTTGCAGGTAATGGGAAAACGTCTGGATCATGCCCAGAAGCAGATGGTTGAGACAGAACGGATGACGCGGGAGCTTGAAATTGCGCGCGAAATTCAACTTAATATTTTGCCTAAAAAGTATCCGTGTGGAGAAGGATTTCAGTTTGCCGGAAAGTATCGAAGCGCCCTCACAGTCGGCGGAGATTACTATGATTTTATCGATATCGGTCCAAATCGCCTGGCGATTGTAGTGGCTGACGTCTCGGGCAAATCGCTTCCGGGAATGCTCGTTATGCTATTGACGCGCGATTTGGTAATCACCCACGCACCGCACATTGCGGATCCGGCGGGACTCCTCTCAGCGGTAAATCGTGACTTATTATCCGAGCTTCGCAAAGGAATGTTTGTCACCATGTTTTACGGTATACTTGATACCGGCAGCGGTCGATTTCAGTTTGCCTCGGCGGGGCATAATCCTCTTATCTATTACCACTCTGCGGAGAACATATGCCGCCTAATCAAAACCAAAGGGTACCCGCTCGGCATGATGAATGCCGACGCCTTTGACAAGCGCATCGAAACGGGCGAACTTCTACTGAATAACGGAGACTGTCTTATTCAGTATACCGACGGCATAAATGAAGCTATGGATTCATCGCATTCGGAATACGGGATGGAGCGCCTGGTTTCTATAGCTTCAGCCAATGCGCCATTATCGGCCACGGAACTTACCGGCGCCGTAATGGATCACGTGTCGTCGTTTGTCGGCGAAGCCCCTCAGGCGGACGATATGACGCTGCTGGCCATGAAATGGGGCGGCCAAGTAACGAAAAACAATGAAATGCTTGTAGCGGACGGTGTCGATGTCGCCGGCTATTAATCAAAATCGCACCATTGACGTGCCGGCGAAGCCGACGGCGGAGGCGAGTAAAGAATTTGAGCAAACGCTCCTTGCAGTTATTGCCGATCATCCCGATTTGATTTTACTTGATTGTGCGGCGCTGCAACGCGTTATATCAAGCCATATCAATCTGCTATGGACCGCAAATACACTATGCCGAGAGGCCGGAATCGAACTGCGGCTACTTAATCCGTCCCCCGGGCTGTTTCGTATACTCAGCATTCTTGATTTACTTCACGCTTTTTCCTTCAATGAAATGGAGAATTTCCCCGAGGGCCAGAGTGACAAAGGTATTCTTTCAATAAGTCTTCCGAAGTCATATTCCGAAGAGGTAAGCGCGGAAATGGATGCTATTAATAAGGCAATTGCGCGATTTGTTTCGTTTCTCACTTATATAGGGGCGGGTACTACGACTATGCATGAGTTGCGGACAATATATTATGAAATCGCAACCAATATCCGCCAGCATAGCGGATTAACGGTTTCGGATAAATTTAGGGTCGATATTAATGCCGATTTCGATCAAATAATTATGACGTTTATCGATGCGGGCCGCACTTTCAATGCTGCCGTCGCCGGGAAACATGTGGACGCTAATATAGCGGCCAAGACTCGGAAACGACGCGGGTTCGGATTAGCTATGATCCACAGGTTGGCAAATCGGCTTGAATATCAACCCAACAATGATAAGGGCAATATATTAACCGTATATAAAAAATGGTGCAAATAATATGCACACTGCAAAATTTGAAGAACAGGCGCTTGCCGATCATGCGTTTCTGATCGTGCTCGGATATATGCTTGACAACAACAATGCGGAGGAATTGGTGAGGGCGATCTCACAGGCTCAAGAACGAAACTATAAATATATAGTCGTCGATTGCGAACACCTGGAATTTCTATCCTCGGCCGGGGTCGGAGCGATTCTCGGCACTATTGAAACGTCTCGAGAAAATCAGGGTGATATAATTCTCTGCAATCTTTCGCCAACGATTGCCCATGTGCTCCACGTGCTTGATTTGCACGATTTTCTAACAATCACCGGAAACAGGCAAGAGGCGCTGGCCATTTGCGGCATCAAGCAGGGGTAGTCTTATAATGGACCAAACAGACACATCCAAAGGACTCGCGGAAGAAGCCAAGTTTACCGACCATGAACGGAAAGTTCTGGCGCTGGAGGCTCTTTCAAAACTTGCGGAGCAATTCGCCCGAGATCCGGACCTTCAAAAGCTGGTCGATTCTCTGGCACTGACAATCGCCGGGCAGTTCGGCGTAAGCAGTACCTTCGTTGCCACGCGGACCTTCAATTCCGAAATCCTACCGCCGATAAAGGCCGCGACGGGAAAGTTTCGCAATATATCAAGCGATCGGGAGCTTTTCAATTTGATGCTAAGTATTTCAAATTTGACCCCTGACACCGAGCCAACTTTATTAGAAGATCGGATGTTTCCTCTTGGTGAGGATTCGGCTGCGCTTGCGGATTTGCGCCGACTTGACGTTCACCTCTTTATACCGATGATAATCGATCGAAATATCATCGGATTAATTTTGCTTGGCCCACGCATCAGAAATCTGACTTTTGGAGAATCTGAACTGGAATTGTTGAAAACCCTTGTGGCGACCATCACGCCGCTAATCGCCAATTCTCTGCTTTACGCCGAGATGTCGCAATTGAAAGCGCGATACCTTCGCATTATGGACAGCGTTCCCCAGGCGATGTTTGTCTTTGATTCTCAGTGGATTTTGCGGACGGCAAATAAGATCGCCTTGGATTTTTTGGCGTCGCTGGGCGGAGCGATGTGCGAAAAATCCCCGGTTGGCCTTTCAATGGAGACGGTTTTTCCGGATTCAGTATTTCCGGATTGGACGGAGCGTTTACGTTCTATCGGCCGTGAAATGGAGGACAAGCTTAATTCGACAATTATAATGAAACAAAACGATGGGGAGAGGATTTTCAGCGTCCGGGCAAGTTCATTGGTCAGCCAGCCCGGCGCCGATTGCGAGAGAATCCTCACGCTCCAGGACATCACGGATCAGAAGGAAAACGAACGACGGATGTTTGAGCTTGAGAAGTTCGCCGAGCAGGGGATGATGGCTTCATCCATATCACATGAACTAAACAACTATCTCGGTATTATTATGGGCGGAACGGAATTGGTACTCGCCAATCTGGATCGCGGCAAACCGGAAAAGGTTATTTCGACTCTCGGCAAACTCAAGGAGAGCATTACGGCGATGCAACGATTTACATCGGGGCTGATGGATTTTGCACGGGTCAACGTACAGAAACAACCGGGGAATATCAATGAAGTTGCCACCGATGTATTGTCGTTCGCCATGGCTCAGAAGCGGTTCGGGCGAATCAGCGTTAAGACGCGCCTGGTACCGCATTTGCCGGCCATAGAAATGGACCGGGACCAAATTGCTCTGGTGATAATAAACATTTTAAACAATGCCGCCGACGCCATCGCCGAAACCGGACGGAGCGACGGCATAATAATTGTTACAACTTCCAATGAGGCGGGTTTCGCAGGATTATCAATCTCAGATAATGGCAGGGGGATGAAACCGGAAGTTCGTGATAAATTATTCAAAACACACTTAACGACCAAGCCAAAGGGCCATGGCTACGGACTTATGAATTGCGGCAAAATTATCGAGAATCACGGCGCCTCGGTTGAAATAAAAAGTCAAATCGGTTTCGGAACGACATTTGATCTTCGATTTCCCGCTGATCCCGCTTCAGAAAAATAAATCTCATAATCGACTGCAGCCAATCGCCTGCAGACAACTTTATTTCAGTTAAATTTATGCCATATTGGCTTTTTTCATTTTGGTGAATTTTCCCAATGTAATGGGCCGAATTCCCTGAAGCATAATTTTGTAATTTGTTGCCCATTAATAAAATATGATATGTCGCCTTCATTGGAGGCGGCGGTTCCCCACCGGCAGCATTCAATGGCCTTTCGATTCTATAATCTCCAGCTATCATTTTTCTTGTTGAAACTACCTTTCAATCATATATTATAATATCTTCATTTCTGGGCAAAAAGTATCTGTCACCGACAGGAGGGCAGTTATGTTCTCGGCAAAGTCGTTTAAGTCGATCATGCATTTGCTTATTTTATTATTTCTCTGCGCATTACCGGCCGCCGTTTTGGGCCGTAATATTTTGAAGTCCGAGGTTCAGACAGTTTCTTATTCAGAACATCATCGAAGCGGCGCGCGGCCTCTTGGCCAAATTGCCTATCCCTCGAATTCCTTCCGAAAGACACCTATGAGCCTGCTGCAAACGCAAGGAACAAGTTTGACGGCATCACTATCGATGCTTCACCCGGCGCTCGGCCGAAACGGCCGGGGGATGCTCTTTCAGGGATATGAGCATCACGAAACCGGGCTTGCCGACAGGCTAATCTGGTGGAATGTTTCGACCGACAATGGCGCCACCTGGAATACTCCCTGCGCCTGGGATATTTACGACGCCACTTATCCATCGGTCGATTACTGGAAGAGCGGCAAAGAATTTTATGCCACCTTTGTGACGCCATCGACCTTTTTGAGCGGCGGCGGAATAATTCTTATGCAATTTGCAAAACCTGAATCGGTCAGCACCTGGTCTGGGCAGTGGGTCGATTGGAGCGTTGACGGATGGCACAGCATGAAAATGTCCGATATTGCCTGCGATAGCGGAATAGAAACCTGGAACTGGGGGTTCCAGTCGATAGTTATGAGCCGAACGACGACCGGTTCAACTCTGATCGATGTTCCGGTAATATTTTATCAGATCGACGGTTTGGGTTATACCTTGATCGATTGGTATGATACTCCGGAGGGATGCCACAGCACATCAGCGGCTATAGATCATGTTACGAAACGGACCTATGCCGTCTATGACCGCCTCAATCCGGACGTGAATCAGTGGCAGCTATTCGCCCGCCAGGATATTTTCGGCCACTGGGATTCGGCCGGCACGGCGATAGGGAAGAGCTTTGCCGATACGAATCTAAATATTAAGTATCCATCAGTAGCGGCTGACGACGGCAATGTTTTGGTAGCCGCCGCCATATACAATAATGACCCCCTGGATCCATTTAACAGCGACATAGTCTGTTGGTATACCAATGACGGAGACCTTGCACATTTGAATAACATGGTTCTGGTGTCGGGGACCGATTCGCTGGAGGATCAGCCGGTTATCTCTCATATCAGCGGAAATAGCTTTGTGATTACTTTTAATAGGAACAAGTCACAATATTCTTCTTATACATGTGATGGCGGAGTTTCCTGGACGGCACCCGTCATGATATCGCCATCGGCGGATTCAGTCATAAGTGAATATCGAGGGTCCGATATCTCGGATGGAGGTATTAACGCCGGATGGGAATACTCGGCCCTATCAGATATTTTGCTCCAATATGCCGATTTGGCTCAATCCGATAGTGACGGCGACGGATTTTTTAGTACTTGCGATAATTGTCCAAGTATCTCCAACGCCGACCAATTAGATACCGATAATGACGGATTAGGTGACGTTTGCGATAATTGCCCCGATGTCGCAAATCCTGAGCAAATTGACAGCGACAATGACGGGTTGGGGAATGACTGCGATCCGGACGATGACAACGACGGCATCCCGGACGAAACCGATAATTGCCCCACGGTTTATAATCCGGATCAAACCGATAGTGATCATGATGGTGTCGGCGATGCCTGTATTTTCATATGCGGCGACGCCAACGGCAGCGGGACGGTCAATATACTCGATGTCAGTTATATTATTAACTTTCTTTACAAACATGGCCCGGCGCCGAATCCGCTTCAAGCGGCCGATGCAAATAATTCCGGGGGTATGAATATCCTGGATGTGTCGTATTTAATTAATTTCCTGTATAAGGGCGGCCCGGCACCCTGCAGCAGTATTTTGCGATGAAACATGAGGTAGATCCGAATTTATTAAAATATATTTTCAATTCATATTTACATATTTCGCGCGCTTCGCGGAAAAATAAGAAACTGTCAAAGGCCGAGAGAAATAGTTAGAGAGGGGAGGTATTTAATGAAAGAATATGATCCTGATCGGACTACTTTTGAAGTCGACGATTCCGGATTTCTGATTGACGACAAGCATTGGAATCGTCACTTTGCCGAACTAAAGGCAATTGATGTTGGGATTGAAAGGGGACTTACCCATGAGCATTGGGATGTAATCAACTACATTCGTGACACATATCGGATTTCCGGTCGTTGCCCTCTGGTATATGAAACATGCCGGTAATGCGGAT
>CALMKK010000318.1 GCA_937867135.1 uncultured candidate division Zixibacteria bacterium | reverse complement strand
ATTTGATGGCGGAAATGACTTATATTTTCAGCCTTCTTGAAGAAAAAAGAATTCAACTTCTGGTCGATATTCCGGAAAAAACCGATGACCCCCGTTATTCCGGAAAAAGGACGGTAATAATCGGGCATAAAAACCTTGAAGATGGAAGCGCCGATGGAAAAGATATCCTGGCCGCCACTTACCCGTCTTTTCCCGCGGTTTGGTCGTCGATTCTCGATGATGATTCTCTTCTTAAGGTTCGTCTTGCCATTTTCGAATCCTTAAGAATCATCAGGGCTTATACCAAAAAAGTCGGCCATCCGGCCGTCATTGCCGACCCCATTGTTCTCCCTCGCGGCGGAACTGTGGAGCAGGCCGCCCTGACCATTCACAAGGATTTCGCGCAAAAACTCCAATTTGCCAAGATCTGGAGAGAAGGAAAACTGGAAGGGTATAAGGTCAGCCGCACCTTTGTCTTGGCCGACGGCGATATTATTGAATTCCACATTTGACTTGGAACCGATTACGATTAATGCGGTTTCTTAATAAAGAACTTGACGGTTGTTGATGGAGCCTATATATTAGGTAGCTTTAACAATCGGGCCCATAGCTCAGTTGGTTAGAGCAGCTGACTCATAATCAGCGGGTCCCAGGTTCAAGTCCTGGTGGGCCCAGGATGATGTTTGAAAGGTTTATAGATTTTTCGGGCAATTAGCTCAGTTGGTTAGAGCGTTCGGTTCACATCCGAGAGGTCACTGGTTCGAGTCCAGTATTGCCCAGTAATATGATGCTGGATATAGTCGATAAATATTATATGAAGTTGTCTTACCGAATGAGAGATTTGATCGAAGGCGAGACAGCCGAAAACAGGGAGAAAATACGGCGCAGTCCTGAAGCCAAACAGGGACTGCGCTTTTTTAATTATGGGTATTGAATTAAACAAGGAGCGGCCGATGCAGAGCGATCTCGAGATGCTTTTAAAATTGCAGGTAATAGATTATGATCTCGGAGAACTGGAACGCTCGAAGGAATATCTTCCCGATATGATGGAAAATCTCCGTCGTGAAATCGAAGAGGCGGAAAACCTCTTTCACAACACGCAAAAGGAAATTTCCGATTCCAAAGTGATGCAGAAAAGCCTGGAACTTGAAATTGCCTCCCGTCAGGCGGAATTGAAAAAACTCCAGGATCAGATGATGGCCATTAAGACCAATAAGGAATATGACGCCCTGGTGAGCCAGATCGATGTGGTCAAGGGGGCGATCAACGAGAAGGAAACCCAGCTTTTCGAAATTGTCGAAAAACTGGAAAAACTCGAAAGCGATGTGAAAGATTATGAAACCCGGGGAAAAGAAATCCAGGAGCGCAATAGCAGGGAACTAAAGATTCTGCAGGAAAAAATGGATTCGGTGGGAAGCAAAATTCAGATTAAGGAAGAGGAGCGCGGCAATATCACCGTCCGGGTTCCCAAGCGAACCATGTCGGTTTATGAAATGGTACGCAAGAGCCGGGGCGGAACCGTGGTCGTGCCGGTCCGTAAACGAGCCTGCGGCGCCTGCTATAAGGCCCTTCCACCCCATCGTATCCAGGAAATCAAGCGCGGCGACCAGATCATTACCTGTGATAACTGCGGCCGCATGCTTATCTGGCATAATGGAGAAAGCGAATAGTAATCTATGGCGGAATTTTACCATACCGAAGGATTAACATTTGACGACGTTCTTTTGGTCCCGACCAAATCCGATGTCCTGCCGCGCGATGTTGATGTCTCCACCCGTCTGACCGCCAAGATTCGTCTGAATATCCCGATTGTTTCTGCGGCCATGGATACCGTCACTGAATATAAACTGGCCATTGCTCTGGCCCGTCAGGGCGGAATCGGCTTTATCCATAAAAATCTCACCGCCGAAATTCAGGCTTCGGAAGTCGATAAGGTCAAACGTTCCGAGTCGGGCATGATTGTCGATCCGATAACCCTTCCTCCCGATCGGCCGATTGCCGAAGCGCTTCAGGTGATGAAAAAATTCGCCATCTCCGGAATTCCTATTACCGATCGGGACAAATTGGTCGGCATCCTGACCAATCGGGATTTGCGTTTTCAGCGCGGGACCGATTTGCTGATTCGCGATGTCATGACCAAGAGCAATCTTATTACCGCCCCCGAAGGAACCGACCTCGAAACCGCGCAGGAATTGCTCCATAAAAATCGAATTGAAAAACTTCTTATTGTCGATTCCGAAGGCCGCCTTAAGGGGATGATTACGGTCAAAGATATTATGAAAAAGATTCAGTATCCCAACGCCTGCAAAGACGAATTGGGGCGCCTGCGGGTCGGTGCCGCCGTCGGTGTTGCTTCCGATTTGGAAAAGCGGGCGGTTATGCTGGTGGGGGCCGGGGCCGATGTTCTGGTGATTGATTCTTCGCATGGTCATTCCGCCGGGGTCCTAAAAGCGGTGGAATTCCTCAAGAAAAAGTTTCCCGGCAAACCGATAATGGCAGGAAATGTGGCGACAAAAGAGGGCACTCAAGCATTAATTGATGCCGGCGCCGATACCGTAAAGGTCGGTATCGGTCCGGGATCAATCTGCACCACCAGAGTCATTACCGGCTCGGGAATGCCTCAAATAACGGCGGTGATAGATAGTGTTGAAGCGGCCCGCAAGCATAATATACCGATTATAGCCGATGGCGGCATTCGCTATTCCGGCGATATCACCAAGGCGCTGGCGGCTGGGGCCGACTCCGTCATGATTGGATCCCTCTTTGCCGGGACCGATGAATCACCGGGTGAAACCGTCCTTTATGAAGGGCGCAGTTTTAAAGTCTATCGGGGAATGGGGTCAATGGAAGCAATGAAAGCCGGCAGCAGAGACCGCTATTTTCAGGAGCATCAGGAAGATGTTTCCAAATTCGTTCCGGAAGGAATCGAAGGACGTGTTCCCTATAAAGGCGAATTGGCCGATTCCGTTTATCAATTAATCGGAGGACTTCGTTCCGGAATGGGAATTTGCGGTGCCGCCACCGTGGAAGATTTACACAAGAAGGCGAAATTTGTCAGAATAACTCAGGCCGGAGTTATCGAATCTCATCCTCATTCGGTGAGCATCTCCAAAGAGGCTCCGAATTATCGCCGCATGTTATAACTTAGATTTTTTTTGTTAACGATAGATATAAACGTAAGCACAGGAAGAGTGAAATTCGGTCGCGCTTTATGAAAACATAAGGTGAGGAAAGTCCGAGCTCCACAGAGCCGGGGTGCCCGGTAACGCCGGGGCGGAGCAATCCGACGGAAAGTGCCGCAGAAAATAAACAGCCGGCCTGTCCGACCGAAAGGTCGGATGGAGGCAATGGTGAAAACGAGGTGTAAGAGACCCCGCCCGTCTGAGGCGACTCAGGCGGGGGTAAACCCCACCCGGAGCAAGGCCAAATAGGGAAAGAGGGGCTGGCTCGCCCCGTCCGATTTCCGGGTAGGCCGCTCGAACCGGCAGGTAACTGCTCGGTCAAGATTGATGACCGGAGTTCCGCGTCAGGCGGAAGACAGAACTCGGCTTATTTCTCTCTTTCTGGCTTCTAAAAAAGGGAAGCCAAAATGAATTGGGTAACCAGGTCCGTCCCTCTTAAGTGGGTCGTGGCTCCTGAACCCGACCCTGAGATTCTCCAGGATATTGCCGCTAAAGTCGGACTCGATAAAACCATCGTCAAGATCCTCTTTAACCGTCAAATAGACACTCCCGAGAGCATTCGCCAATTTCTCAATCCCTCCTTGAGTGACCTCAAAGATCCCTTCACTCTGGCCGGGATGGAAAAAGCGGTAACCAGGATTCTTGAGGCCCTGCGCAATAACGAAAAAATTATGGTCTATGGCGACTATGATGTCGACGGCATCACAGCGGCGTCACTGCTCTATCTTATCCTCAATAAATTGGGCGCACAGGTCATTTACTATCTTCCCAATCGGCTGATTGAAGGATACGGGCTGTCGATCGATGGTATTCAGGAAGCTAGTGAACACGGCGTCACCTTGATTGTCTCGGTTGATACGGGTGTAACGGCGGTTGAGGAAGTCAAATATGCCCTGTCGTTGGGCATCGAGTGCATCTTGACCGATCATCACGAACCGGGTGAAATTTTGCCGGAACCGGTGGCTTTGGTGAATCCCAAGCAGAAAGGATGCACCTATTCCGGCGGGGAACTCTCCGGCGTCGGCGTCGCATTTAAGCTGGCCCAGGCCATTTATGTCCGTCTCCAGCAGGATCAATCCGAATTGGAAGAGCATCTCGATCTGGTGGCTCTCGGCACCTCGGCCGATATTGTCCCGCTGGTCGGCGAAAACCGCATCCTGACCAAATTCGGAATTCGCCAGATTTCCCGCACTACCAAACCGGGCCTTAAATCTCTTACTTTTGTATCCGGTTTAATGGGAAAGGAAATTGGCACCGGGCAGGTCGTTTTTATACTCGCGCCGCGTATCAACGCCATCGGTCGTCTCGGCGACGCCGAATTGGCGATTCGCCTGCTTACCACCAAAGACGAGAAGTCGGCCTCGGAAATCGCCCGCAAACTCGACAAAGAAAATCAGCGGCGCAAAAATATCGATGAACAAACCCTGAACGAGGCCCTGGAACAGATTCGCCAATCGGTCGATTTGGAAAATGACCGTGCTATTATTCTCGCCTCCGAAGGCTGGCATCAGGGAGTGATTGGAATTGTCGCCAGTCGCCTCGTGGAACGATTCCATCTCCCGACTATCATGATTGCCATCGATAACGGCGAGGGAAAAGGCTCTGCTCGTTCCATCCCCGGATTCCATCTCTGTAATGCCCTGAAAGAGTGCGAGGACCTTCTTCTTCGGTACGGCGGTCATAAGTACGCCGCCGGCCTGACTATCAATCCGGTCAATATCGAGAAATTCCGCGATCGGATGAAAGATGTCTCCCAGCGCCTTCTGACCGATGAGGACCTGGTGGCAAAACTGTTCATAGATTCCGAGATTGAGCTCTCCCGCATTAATGACGACCTGCTAAATGTACTGGAGACTTTCGCGCCCTTCGGCCCCCAAAATATGCGCCCGGTTTTCCTGACCCGCAACTGCGAAATTCTCGGTCAGCCCTATTGTGTCGGGAAAAATCATCTCAAAATGAAAGTCCGCAAAGGCGATGCGGTCTTCGATGTCATTGGTTTCGGTTTCGGCGATTGGGTGAAAAATCTCTCCGGACGAGGTAATCTGGTTGATTTGGTTTATGTTGTCGAATATAATTCCTACAATGACCACACCCGGATTCAGCTTCGTCTGAAAGATTTAAAACTGGCGGCGGGAAATATCGGCACTTACTGATTGACGGCATGACTGTTCTGGAAAAATTTCTGTCCGGCGACCAGGCCGCATTGGCCCGGATTATAACCTTTATTGAAGATCGGCAGGAGAAATACCGCGAGGTCCTGGCCCGTCTTTATCCCCAATCCGGTAGAGCCGTCAAAATCGGTTTCACCGGTCCTCCCGGCGCCGGCAAATCATCCCTTGTCAACAGCATTGCCCGTCTCCTTCTGGCGCGCGGCCATCGCATCGGCATCATTGCGGTCGATCCAACCTCTCCCTTTACCGGCGGCGCTCTGCTTGGCGACCGAATTAGAATGGTTGATATGCCGACCGACGGTTCGGTCTATATCCGTTCCATGGCCACCCGTGGCTCTTCCGGCGGTCTTGCCGCCGCCACCGGCAATGTCGCCACCGCCCTTGATGCATTCGGATTCGATTTTATTCTCATCGAGACAGTCGGAGTCGGTCAGGTCGAACTCGATATCGTCGATACCTGCGACACGGTTATAGTGGTTCTGGTCCCGGAGTCGGGTGACGCCATTCAGGCTCTGAAAGCCGGTCTGATGGAAATCGCCGATATTTTCGCCATAAATAAGGCCGATCGTCCCGGTTCGGAAAATATCGTCGCCGAGCTCAATATGGTTTTGGAATTGAAACGAAATAAAATCGAATGGGACCTCCCGGTGATCGCCACCGAAGCGATAAATAATAAAAATATTGACCGGCTCTTGGAAAAAATCGATGCCCACCTGGGGTACATAAAAACTTCCGGTCTTTTTGAAAAGCATCGCCGCGAACAAATCAAAAATAAATTATTCGGGGTGATGCAATTTCATTTCAATAATCTCATCAGGCAGGAAATCGGCCGGATAACCGACCTGGATAAAGTCATCTCCGATATTTATGAAGGCAAAAGCGATCCCTTTACCGTCGGCGAGAGTCTTCTCAAGAAAATATCCGGCATCCAACCTTTGCATTAAAACATTGTTTTAATCACTGCCTTTTCTTTTCGGGGCGTAATATCTTTAAGTAAAACCTGTAAGAGGATGTTCGAAAAGGCTTTTTAAGACCCTTTTTATCCCCGATAGGCCTTGATTTTTGGGTCGAAAAATATTAATATAAAAATCTAATCTAATCCTGGAGAATGCCGTGATTGAGAAAGATGCTCTGAAAAGTCTGGATGAAAAAAAGAAGAACTGGGAGAAGAAAGCGGAAAAGCTGAGGCAGGTCAAATCCCGCCCCCGTTTTATAACGGTCTCCGGCGAAGAAGTCAAAGAACTATATACCCCTGAAGATCTTAAGAATTTCGATTATAACGAAAAACTGGGCCTTCCCGGCGAATTTCCTTATACCCGAGGAATTCATCACACCATGTATCGCAGCCGGTTATGGACCATGCGCCAGTTTTCCGGAATGGGCACCCCTCGCCAGACCAATGAACGGTATCATTACCTCTTAAATCACGGTCAAACCGGCCTGTCTGTTGCCTTTGATTTGCCCACTTTGATGGGTTTTGATAGCGATCATGTCCGTTCTCTCGGCGAAGTTGGCAAATGCGGCGTGGCGGTCGATACTCTCGCCGATATGGAAATCATTTTTGACGGCATCAATCTTGGAGAAGTCTCAACCTCGATGACCATCAACGCCCCCGCTTCGATATTACTGGCTATGTATTTGGCCGTCGCCGAAAAACAGGGAATACCGTTCGCCAAACTCCGGGGAACTCTACAGAATGATATCCTGAAAGAATATATCGCTCAGAAAGAATGGATATTTCCGCCCCGGCCCTCGATTCGTCTCATTACCGATATGATGTCATTCTGCACCGATCATGTCCCGCAGTGGAACACCATTTCCATCTCCGGCTATCATATCCGCGAAGCCGGCTCCACCGCCGCCCAGGAATTGGCCTTCACGCTGGCTGATGGTTTCGCCTATATCGAGGCCGCCATCGCCGATGGACAGGATGTTGATAAATTCGCCACCCGTCTCTCATTCTTCTTTAACGCCCATCAGGACTTTTTTGAAGAAATCGCAAAGTACCGCGCCGCCCGGCGGATTTATGCCCGCCGCATGCGCGACAAATATAAAGCCAAAGATGAACGGAACTGGCTCCTCCGTTTTCATACCCAGACCGCCGGTTGCTCCCTGACCGCTCAACAACCGGAAAATAATATTGTCCGCACCGCGCTGGAAGCCCTCTCGGCCGTCCTCGGCGGCACCCAGTCGCTTCATACCAACTCGATGGATGAAACGATGGCGCTCCCTTCCGATAAGGCCGCCCTTATTGCCCTTCGCACCCAGCACGTAATTGCCTGCGAAACCGGGGTGGTCAATACTATCGATCCTTTGGCCGGGTCATATTTCGTGGAATCGATGACCGACAAAATGGAAGCCGACGCCGAAAAATATCTCGATGAAATCGACCGCCGCGGGGGAGTGCTGAAATGTATCGACGAGGGATATTTCCAGCGCGAAATCGCCCGCGCCGCCTATCGCTATCAGCAGGAAATTGAACGGGGCGAACGGATTATAGTCGGCATCAATGACTATCTTGTCGAAGATGAAGTCATTACCATACCGATTTTGAAAATCGATGAAACCGTCGAGCGCGAACAGGTGGCTTCGCTTAGGAAAATCAAATCCGGACGTGATAACGACAAAGTGAAACGGACTCTCGATGATTTAGCCATGGCCGCCAAAGGGAACGGCAACACCCTTAAAGCAATGCTCGATTGTGTTCGGGTGTATGCCACCGAAGGTGAAATTGTCGATACTCTGCGGCCGATTTTCGGCGAGTACATCGAACCGCCGATTATTTAAATTTGTACGTCGGGTTCGGACATGAATGAATAAAATGAGATTTGTAGGTCGGGTTCCGAGATGAACGAATGCAATGAGTGAATGAGAAACCCGACAAATGCATTATAAATTGATAAAAACCGAAATAGAAAAACCTTATGTCCGAAAAAATCAGAGTGCTTTTGGCGAAACCGGGGCTTGACGGCCACGACCGGGGTATCAAAGTTATCGCCGCCGCCTTCCGCGACGCCGGTTTCGAAGTCATCTATACCGGCCTCCGGCAAACGCCCGAGAATATCGTCAATGCCGCTATTCAGGAAGATGTCGATGCCGTCGGCGTCTCCATCCTGTCGGGCGCGCATATGACCCTGTTCCCGGCCATCCTGAATCTGCTCAAGGAAAAAAAGGCCGATCAAATCATCCTGTTCGGGGGCGGTATCATCCCTGATGAAGATGTGGCGGCCCTCGAGAAAAGCGGCGTTGATAAATTGTTTACCCCCGGCGCCACTACCGAAGAGACCGTTAAGTATCTTCGCGAGGCCGTCGCTAAACGCAAACGTGACGAAAAAATAATTTAACTTCCCTTCGATTGTCTATAACCTTCGAAGGTACAACCCCATATCTCGGGAGGAGAAATGAGATATAATGTCGACCCAAGACAGCAGGCTGTAAGGGACCGTGTAAAAGATATCGCCGAGAAGGAAATCAATCCGGTTTTCAAGGATTTGGACCGGCGCGAGGAGAAATTCCCCGTCGATTATTACCGCAAGCTGGGCAAAGCCGGCCTAATCGGTTTCGCCATGCCCAAAGAGTACGGCGGCGGCGGATTTTCCAATATCGAATATATCACTCTCATTGAGGAATTGGCCTATTGGGACGCCGCCACGGCCCTTCTGGCGGCTGTTCCGGAATTGGCCGTTTTTCCCATTATCCATTTCGCCAGTGATGAACAGAAGAAAAAATACCTGCCGAAATGCACGACCGGGGAATCGATTCCCGCCTTCGCCCTGACCGAACGTATGGCCGGCTCCGATGCCGCCAACCAGCAAACTATCGCCCGTATCGATGGCGACCATTTCGTCATTAACGGCGAAAAAATATTTATCATGCACGGCGATGCTTGCGATGTCGCGGTTCTCTTCTGTCGTATCGGCGAAGAAGCCACCGATCGCCCCAAGGTCTCCGCTATCATCGTCGAAGCCAATCTGCCCGGCTTCAAGGGCTTTACGCTCAAGCACAAAATGGGTATGCGGGCCGCCACCACCGGACGGATTGAACTTAAAGACTATCGTATCCCGGTCAAAAATCAATTGGGCGAAATCGGCAAAGGCTTCCGCTATGCCATGGCCACCCTCGACGGCGCCCGGATTGGTGTCGCCGCGCAGGGTGTCGGTCTGGCCCAACGCGCCCTTGATGAATCGATCAACTATGCCAAAACCCGCATCGCTTTCGGACAGCCGATTGCCAAACTACAGGCGATTCAGTGGATGATTGCCGACATGGCCACTCAAGTCGAAGCCGCCCGTGTCATGACTTACAAAGCCGCCATCATGCAGGACAAAGGC
>CALMKK010000317.1 GCA_937867135.1 uncultured candidate division Zixibacteria bacterium | reverse complement strand
CCGCCGTCTCTGGCGGCCATGCCCGAAAACATCTTCGCCGCCGAAAATCGAACTGAAAATATCGGCGAACGACCCGAATCCCCCCAAATCCTCAAAATTGAAATTCCCGGCCTGATTCGGATCGAAACCGCCGCCGGCCTGCCCTGCCTGACGCGGGTCGAAGCCGCCGTAGCGGCGCATCATATCGTACTGCTGACGTTTCTGCTTGTCGCCGATAACATCATACGCCTCGGATATTTCCTTGAATTTCTCCTCGGCCTGCTTGTTCCCTTTATTGCGATCCGGATGGTACTGCTTGGCCAGTTTTCGGAACGATTTCTTTATCTCCTCTTCCGAAGCGTTCTCCGCCACACCCAAAACATTGTAATAATCTTTAGACATCGATTGTCATCAACTGCCTTTCATCGACGCACCCTACTTTATACATTATCTGCTTCCGATTGTTTTGTCAAATAAAAGCGCGGCAAATAAAACACGTCCTCTGCATTTTTTTTCGGGGAGCCCGGAAATTAATCCGGACTCCCCATTATGATCTTGCGGGAATCGACAAATGCGATCTAATTCACCACCTCGTAATCGGCATCAACCGTTCCGCCCGGCTTGCTGTCGGCCGACGATGATCCCGTCATGCCCGGATTTTCGGCGTTCCCCGGCTCGGTTCCTGTAGATGTTTTCTGATACATACTCGCCGCGGCCTCCTGCCGAATCTGGTTTAGCGCACCGATTGCCGCTTCAAGTTCAGGCAAATTATCACCTTTCATAGCTTCTTTGACCCGACTGACAGCAGTTTCGATTTTAGCCTTCTGGTCGGCGTCAAGTTTATCGCCGAATTCCTTCAGGTTTTTTTCGGCCTGGAATACGGCCGCATCGGCATTATTGCGGACATCAACCCGGTGCCGTTTTTCCTTATCTTCGGCCTCGTGTTGCTTGGCGTCATTGACCATCTTATCGATCTCGACACTGCTCAAACCCGATGAAGCCTCGATCCGAACATTCTGCGATTTCCCGGTCGCCATATCTTTCGCGGCGACATTCAAGATACCATTGGCGTCAATATCGAAAGCCACTTCAATCTGCGGAATACCGCGCGGTGCCGGCGGGATACCATCCAGCACAAACTTGCCGATTGTCTTATTATCTATCGCCATCTCCCGTTCGCCCTGCAGAACATGAATATCGACCGCCGTCTGGCCATCCGCCGCAGTCGAAAATATCTGTGACTTGCGGGTCGGAATGGTTGTGTTCCGTTCGATCAATCTGGTCGAAACGCCGCCCAGGGTCTCTATCCCGAGTGAAAGCGGTGTCACGTCCAAAAGCAACACATCTTTGACATCCCCGGTCAATACTCCGCCCTGGATGGCCGCTCCGATCGCCACCACCTCGTCGGGATTGACACTTCGATTCGGCTCCCGCCCGAATAAATTGCGGACCAGTTCTATCACTTTCGGCATACGCGTCATGCCGCCAACCAGAATCACTTCGTTTATGTCTGCAAATTGAATCTTGGCATCGGTGACCGCCTTGCGGCACGGTTCAATGCTTCTTTCAAGCAGATCATCCACCAATTGCTCGTATTTGGCCCTGGTCAAACTGAGATTCAGGTGCCGCGGCCCATTCTGATCAGCCGTTACAAACGGAAGATTTAACGAAGTTTCCATGGTTGATGACAATTCTATTTTCGCTTTTTCCGCCGCCTCTTTCAGTCTCTGAAGGGCCATCGGATCGCGGGATAAATCAATCCCATCTGATTTCTTGAATTCATCCACCAGCCAGTCGATTATTCTCTTATCGAAATCATCGCCGCCCAGATGAGTATCGCCGTTGGTCGATAAAACCTCAAAAACCCCGTCCGACAGCTCCAAAATAGAAATATCAAAAGTTCCGCCGCCAAGATCATATACTGCTACTTTGCCGATTTTCTTTTTGTCCAAACCGTACGCCAGGGCCGCCGCGGTCGGCTCATTTATAATTCGCTTGACCTCCAGGCCCGCAATCCGCCCGGCGTCTTTGGTCGCCTGACGCTGACTATCGTTGAAATAGGCTGGAACCGTTATGACCGCTTCGGTCACTTTCTGGCCCAAATAATCCTCCGCCGTTTTCTTCATCTTGGTCAAAACCATAGCCGATATTTCCTGCGGCGTATATTTCTTCCCGGCCATTTCAATGACGGCATTGCCATTATTGTCCGACACAACCTGATACGGATAATTCTTGGCCTCGGTCCGAACTTCATCGAATTTCCGCCCCATGAAGCGCTTGACCGAAAAGATCGTGCTCATCGGATTGGTGACCGCCTGACGTTTCGCTATCTGACCCGCCAGACGCTCCCCGTTCTTATCGATCGCCACCACCGA
>CALMKK010000316.1 GCA_937867135.1 uncultured candidate division Zixibacteria bacterium | reverse complement strand
GGGGTCGTCTTTGAAGATACATTACGCAGTATATGTAGAAATTCTGGCGTTGAAGAAAAAGGGCATAAATTGGATTCGCTGATTGATGACTTAGTCAAAAATGAGATTTTGACGCAGTTAAAGGCGAAAAGAGGCAAAGTCGCTGCACATTTGCGAACGAAAGCCACCCACGCACAATGGGATGATTTTGATATAGGTGATGTTAATGTTACTATTGAATTGACTGAAGAGCTTCTAGATAGGCACCTTGATAAATAAATTGACATCATTTTCATATCTTATATCAATGATGGCATAGATATATGAGCAAATTCTCTGACTCACTAAATAGCGAATTCAAAGAATATTCGGATGCTTTATTTGAGATTCGTGATTTTACTAAAGAAATTTATCACCTTCTGAAGGTCGTGCAGAATAAAAGTAAGATCCTTGAAACTGCTATGAATTTCTCGAGAATTTCATGGGAGGCAATTGATTGCATTTATTATTGCATGGAAAATGGTTTTTTGGCTGAGACTGAAGTTCTTCTGCGTTGGCATCTAGAGATGAGTCATAAGATTTTGTATTTGTCGATGCGGCCGGAGGAATTTAAAAAGTGGAAAAGTGGCAAAGAAGTACGACCTAGCGCAATCGGGAAATACTTTCAGGATCTCAAATTTCCCACATGGGAAAAGACCTACATTGACCTCAGCAACGTGGTGCATGCCAATTCAATATTCATTGATAATCATTTTGCAATTTCCAAAGAGAATGACTTTAAAGGAGGACAGCCTATAATTCTCTGCAAAATATTAATAAATTTAATAATTTTGGGACATAAGAATAACAATGTTTGTGCTAAAATGCTTGAGCCATATATGGGCAGCGATTTTGCAATAATCGCTAGCAAATACAATTCTCTCGAAGATAAAATTTCCGGACTAAATGCAAAATTTCAGAAATTAGAGGACAATTATCTTAAATCGGTCTCAGATCTTGCTAAAAAAAGCGGTCTTGAATTTGATATAAATTAAGACAATAGCAATTATATAAATTCACAAAATATTTGAATCAATTATGTAATGCATAAATGCAAAATATTTAGACAGCTATAGGTCGAAACCCCTGAGGCCCCGTTCCACGGGGACGTGGTTTCGACATCTTTTCGTCATTCACCGTACGAATCATTGAAAAACCGCGACTCAATTATCCCCCAATCGCGCGAATATAAGCCTTGCCTAAAATATTCATCAAGAGAAGAATATTTATATTCAAATGGATCCTTTACATAACCGTGTTTCACCGCATTATAATGAATGTAATCGATGTGATTATTAAGATCGATCTGATTCATAATCACATGATTCCAGAAACGATGTTGCCACACCCGGCCATATTTCAAATGGGATTTTTTTCGATAGCGGGATGAAAAAGAGAGTTTTATTCGTTTGATCAGGTCCGACGGATCGTTATATCCGGCATTAATCATCAAATGAAAGTGATCCGGAAGAACCGCCCAGGCGATAAGTTCAAAATTTGTATCATGCCGCATATTTTGTATCGCCCGCCAGAGATATTCAAAGTTGTCAATCAAAATCGGCATTCGTTTATAAGTAACATGAGTTTGAAAATGGATTTGGTTTTCAATCCAATGGCGGCGGAAATTGGGCATATCACAAGCTCCGTCATAAGCATTTAAATCAAAAGATGTCGGGACCACATCCGGCAGTTGCCGGATTCAGGGGTCCCGACCTATTAATTTTCTGTAAGATGAGGTGCCCGGCTGACATCTGTTGACATGGAAAATTCCGCTATTTCCATTTTGAGATCCTGCCCTCCCCTTTCCCCTTGCTTTTCGGGCGGTTTTTTGTTAAATATATAGCCCCTTGAAAACGGGGTGGCCGCCCAAGCCGGCCAGATAAAATGTGAGAGATTTGGGGCAGTAGCTCAGCTGGGAGAGCACCACGTTCGCAACGTGGGGGTCGGCGGTTCGAATCCGCTCTGCTCCATTTTAAAATTTCAGCGGTTTTAAGACGGGCAGATAAGAAATCTGCCGCGCACAAAGAAAGATGTCGAAACCCGCTGGTTCCCGCGAAACGGGAAACTCGGGGGATTTCGACCTACGAAGAGAAGATGCGCGGATAAAGAGGAAGTTGGAATTACGGTGGTTCCAAACCTCGCAAAGATTGTGCGAATTAAGAAAAAGTCGGAACCACGGGGGTTCCGACCTACGAAAGAAAAGGCGGAGCCATGAGGTTCCGAGCCACAAAACCGCCAGGTGAAATTTAAATCGGTGTGCTAGACGGGGAATTAGCGGCGCCCTGTAACCCGGAATCCGCTCCACCGGGGTCGAATCCCACCAGCGGACCGAACCATTTTTTGTGTCGATAAAGCAAGCGGCGTCGAAGGTCGGGCCCTGTACAATATTGACGCACCGAATCCCGCCAGGACCGGAAGGTAGCAACGGTAGGTGATGCTCGGTATGTGTTGCGGGATCGCCGGACCGGAGCCGGCTACTTTTGAAACCTTAGACTGGAGGGACAATGGTGGGTGCACACCATAAATAAAATAATCCGATGACTTATCAAGTCCTGGCCAGAAAATATCGGCCCCAGCAGTTCGACGAGGTGGCGGCACAGGAGCATGTCACCCGGACGCTGAAAAACGGCCTATCATCCGGACGGCTCTCGTCGGGGTACCTCTTCACCGGCCCGCGCGGCACCGGCAAAACCACCACCGCCAGAATTTTGGCCAAAGCTTTTAATTGTATCAACGGCCCCACCCCGACCCCGTGCGACCAATGCCCGTCCTGCCGGGAGATTATCGCGGGGTCATCGCTCGATGTTCTCGAAATCGACGCCGCCTCGAATACCGGGGTCGATGATATCCGCACCCTGCGGGAAAATGTCCGATATCTGCCGACTTCGGGGAAAAAGCGGATTTATATTATCGACGAGGTGCATCGTCTCTCCGGCTCGGCGTTCGATGCGCTTCTCAAGACGCTCGAAGAACCTCCCGCTCATGTCGTATTTATTTTCGCCACGACCGAGCCGTTCAAAGTGCCGGAGACAATCCGTTCCCGCACCCAGCGGTACGATTTCCGGCGGGTGAATGTCGCCGATCTGACGGCGCATCTGAAAAAAATCGCCGCCTCGGAAAAAATAGAAATCGACGATGAGGCGCTGTTTATTCTCGCCCGCAAAGCCGACGGGGCGGTGCGCGATGCGCTGTCGCTTCTGGATCAGCTCTCCGCCTTTTCCGGGGAGAAAATCACGGCGCAGAATGTAATCGATGCCCTGGGTTTGGTGGATCGGCAGTTATATTTCAAATATGTCGATACGGTCGCGGCCAAGGATCATGCCGGGGGATTGGCGCTGGTCAAAGAGTTGATCGACGCCGGAGTGGAAGTTCCTGAGTTTTGCAGTGGATTGATAGAGCATTTCCGAACCATTATGATCTTGCAGAACGCCGTATCGCCGGAGAAAATCCTGGAGCTGTCCGAATCGGAAATGGAGAGTTTCAAAAAACAGGTCGATTATTTCACGACCGGAGATATCCTCCGCATAATAAAAATTCTTACCGATATGACGCTCGACTTGAAGAACAACATCGACCCGAGATTGCTTCTGGAGACCTCTACCCTGCGCCTTTCGAGCCTGGAATCGACCGTATCGTTCGAAGAGATACTGGCGCATCTGGCCGGGCCGATGGAGGATCTGCCGGAAAGTGCCGGTGCGGATTTGTTCGGTGCCCCGGTTCAGGCTCCTCCGGCGGACGATGATAAACCGTCGCTTTTCCCCGACAAACCACCCCAGCCTGAGGAAGTGACGCCGGGCGTGGCGGTGCGGGCGGTCAATTTGCCGATCGTGCAGACATCGTGGCCGCGGTTTATCGAATGTCTCAAGGGGCAGAACGCCATGCTTTCGGCGCTATTGGCGATGTCGGAAGTGCGGGACGTGAAAGATAATGTTATCACGGCGGTGTTTCATAATGCGGGCGGGACATCCAAGCAGGTACTGGAGAAACCGAATTATGTGGCAACCATCAACAGCGCCCTGCTCGATTTTTTCAAAACAAATTTGAGAATCAGGTTTGAAGTCGATATGAATAAGAGACCGGTTACACCGCCGAAGGCGGCGGCTCCCCCCCCGGAGAAAATCGACACCGAAAAACTGCTTCAGGAGGATGAGAAACTCCGTAATTTAGTGGCGCGGATCGACGGCGAGATAATCGGCAAGAGAAAAGCGGAAGAATAATATTTTCAATAGGAGATAGAAAGATGGGCAAAGGCGGATTGGGCGACATGATGAAGCAGTTCCAGAAGATGCAGGCGCGGATGGAAGAGATTCAGGCGGAACTGGAAAAGACCGAGGTCGAAGGCAGCTCCGGCGGCGGCATGGTGAAAGTGACCGCCAACGGCAAACAGGATATTTTAAGCATTACGATCGATAAAGAAGTGGTCAATCCGGACGATGTCGAGATGCTTCAGGATTTGATCGTGGCGGCGGTCAATCAGGCCCGCCAGAAAGCGGCGGAACTTCAGACGGAAAAAATGTCGGAGCTGACTGGCGGCATGAATCTTCCGGGAATGAATCTCCCCTTTTAAAATAGATTATGTTCAAATCAGCGGAATCGGTCGAAAAACTTATCACCAACCTGGCGCGGCTCCCGGGAATCGGGCGCAAGACGGCGGGCCGCCTGGCGTTTCATCTGTTGAAGGCGCCCAAAGAGGAGGCGCTGGAACTGGCCGACGCCATCCGTGACGTCAAAGAAAAGGTCGGTTTCTGTTCGATCTGCAATAATATTTCCGAAAGCGACCCGTGCCATATCTGCATCGACCCGGAGCGGAAGCAGGAGATTATATGCGTCGTGGAAGAAGCGATGGACCTGGCGGCGCTGGAGAAGGTGGAAGGGTTCCGGGGTCTGTACCATGTGCTGGGAGGACGGATCTCCCCTCTCGACGGTATCGGGCCGGATGATTTGAAAATCAAGGAACTTTTGGCGCGTCTCAATGATAAAACCAAAGAGATCATAATTGCAACCAATCCGAATGTGGAAGGGGAAGCGACGGCCCTCTATCTGGCCAAGATTTTAAAGCCGCTGGGCCTGAAAATCACCCGTATCGCGCGGGGGCTTCCGGTCGGAAGCGACCTCGAGTATGCCGACGGGATGACGCTGTCGCGCGCCCTGGAAGGACGTCAGGAGATATAATTTACCGTGGCGACACAATCCGGCCATCAAGCCCGTCTTTCAATCAATAATTTAATCATTTATTCTCTGTTTATTCTATCCCTGATAATCATATTTTTCGGGGGGGATTTCAAAAGAATCAATTGGGGAATCGATCAGGTTTCGTTTATTTCATCGCCCTTGCATTATTTTTTGTTATTTCTCACTATCGGGATACTGGGATGGATGATTCTGGTGCCGAACCGGGAAGGAACGCCGGCCGGAATCGGAGAATGGCTGTTCGGTTCCAAGAAACATTTCGGGCGAGCGGTTTTTCTGGCGGCCGCCTTGATTATTTTTCTGGTTTATCGCTTCGAGGCGCATCTGTACGGCGACGGGTATAACCGCATCTCCGATTTCGCGCAGAGGGCGGTTCCGGTTATTCCGTGGTATGAATTCGGAAGCACCTTCATACCGTATTTGTTTTATCGCATCATGCAGATGGCCGGCCAGGAGGCGATTGCGGCGGCAATCTGGGGATATCAGACGGCATCATTTATATCGGGATTGATTTATATTCTGGTGGTGCTGGAAATTTCGGAATTAATATCGGATTCGGCGGAGGGGCGAATTGCTTTTTCTTTTTTAACGATTTTTTCGGGCCTCTCGCTTCTCTTCTTCGGAATGGTGACATCGGCGGCGCTTCTGCTCCCCGTGTCGGCCGGTCTGGTTTATTTTATGATTAAAGTGCATCAGGGCAAGAGCCGAAAATATCTGTACTGCCTCTGGGGCGCGCAGATTTTGGGACTTATCATGAGTGTCCAATTTTTGGCGGCTCTGCCGGCGGTTATTTTCATGTCGATTGCATATACCATGAATTCCAAAGCGGCCGTCAAATGGGCGGCGGCGGCATCGGCCGTTTCTATTATCGCCGGATTGGCCGGACTATATATCTGGGCCGGGAATGATATCGCGGTAGCCAACCGGATACTGCTATTGTCCGGCAAGATGCCGGATGCCGGCTATTCCCTGTTCAGCGGCAGGCATTTGATGGATCTGGCTAATCTGCTGTTTCTCTTTTTGCCCCTCTGGTTGATATTAATCTATGCCATTGTGCGGAGGGCTCTATCGGGGAATTGGAATAATTTGATGGGAAGTTTTGTCTTTTTGGCCGGAGCGCAAATTATCTTGCTTTTTTTGATCGATCCCAAAAACGGCATGGCCCGGGATATCAATCTTTTTGCCTTTCCCCTGACCGGCTTGCTGTTGGCGGGCGGGCATATTATTGTATCCGGCGATATTAATCGGCCCGGCCATATCAAGCGATACGGCCTGCGTCTCGGGCTGGCGGGATTGATGATGGCGACACCGACTTTTATCGTTCATTTGACCCCGGCGAAGACCGTCTCGTACCTGGATAGTTATCTTGCATATAATGAGACCAAATTGGAACCGGCGCTTCTGGCTTTCCGCGACTATTATTTTTCGGCGGGAAATTACCCCGAAGCCGATCGGAGGGAGCAGGAGATAAACGGCAAGGTGCAGGATGCGCTTCAATCGCGGCTGGTGAACGACCTGTTTTACCATAAGCGGGTTGACGAGGCTTTTAATTATGCGTCGCAACTGTTGGAACATAATCCGTATAATGCCACCTATCGCATGCAACTGGGGAACCTGTTAAAATACTACAAGAAATATTCCGAGGCGGAAAGAGAACTCAAAACGGCCCTGAAATTGGACCCCTATCGCCCCGAATTATACCATTTTTTGGCCGACTTTTACCGCGAGACCAAGGACGCCGAGAAAAGTTATCGAGTTATCGAAGACGGCCTATCGGTTGACCCGAAGAACAGTCCCCTGTTGACCGATCTGGCTTATTATTATTATCAGAGAAGCGAGTACGGCAAAACCGACAGTCTCTGCAATATCATGATAGCGGCCGATACCGCCGCTTATTATGCTTTTTTATACAAAGGGTTGGTGGCGGAACATAACGGTGCATATCAGCAGGCGCTGGATTATTATGCCAGATTCACCAAGAACGACCATTTGCCGGAATATGCGGTCATCCTCAAACGGATGAACAGTATCACTCAGATGCTTTCCGATTCGACCGGAAAGAAATAATCTATTTAATCAATTGATGGTCGGTCATGTCGGGGACCTTGTCGCCCAGTACGCTCCGATCAAAATGGGCCGAGAGGCGATTGGCCGTGCTGTCGTAATATTCGGCGCTGGGGCTGAAGTCACGGACATATTTGGCGATCAACTGATTGGTGAAATAATCATAAACGCCGATTTCGTTTTTATCGAGACGAATGCCGTAACGATACCCGGAAAAGGTTTCTTTCCCTTTGAACTGCTCGTCAAAGAGGGTCGATTTCTTTTCTTTCATCGACCCGCTTTTATCGAAAAGAAAGCTGGCATCGGTTTTTTCGACGGAATCGGGGCGATAGATGATATTAATCCATTTATCGGAAGCGGCAATTTCCAGGCCGCGGTCGGTTACGAGCGGTTTGGCATCGGTAATCTCACCGGGGAATATTTTGGTTTTTTCGGGCGGACGATTCGTGCAGTATTTAATAAAATCAGCCTGCAAATCATCCCATTTGCGGCCGGTAGCGGCAACCAGAATTTGTTTGAGACTGTCGATGTTTTCATCGGTGTAGAAGGAATAATCTCCGGAAAGAGCGCGATACAACGCGAAAAATTTATCCAACCCGATATTGGTGATGAGATAATCGACAAGGCAGGCGGCCACCGGGTAATTGATATCGGCCCCGAGGGGATTGGCGGTATCGGCGTTGATTAAAATCGAATCGAGATTGGCGATATCATAGCGTACGATATATTCGCCGAAATCAAGCATCACTTCCGGGGAACGTTGCCAGCGTCCGCCGAGGAAGACCGCGGTTCCTTCCTGCATGAACGAGCGGGTAAAAAGAGCCAGGTTCTGCAGTTTGAAATTGACCAGCAGGTGGCCCACTTCGTGATAATGCGGGAAAATACAGGTGATGACGGCGTCGGAGGCGAGGTCGTAGACGCCCCGGGTGACCGTACCGGCGATTTTGCCGACTTCGGCTTCACTGCCGCAGAGGAAGTAATCGATTTTACTCTGAGCCAGAACGGCCAGGCGCTCCGGAGGGATATTTATTCGCGCGGCGATCTGTTCCACAAAATCATCCAGGGAAGCGACCCCATATTCGTTGAAGTATTTATCACTGGCCGGATTTATGTGAAAACGGAAATATTTCGATTCTTCGACAGGCCAGGCGGCGGCATAAATATCCTGGGGATGGACAAACCAGTAATCCTGACCGCGGCGTTTCATGAAATAAGTATGGGGCAATTTCTGTTCGCCCAATTGGGCGGTAAAGTTGAATCGGAAGGAAGTGCTGTCGAGAGCGGTGTTATTGGAATAGCTCTGATTAAGGGACGGCCGCACCAGGCTGGTGGCGTACATCGCCGGCGAGCCGCAATCCGATTTGATCTCGATGCCGTCATAATTTATCCCCAGCCGGCTGTCGCGGGCCGCGATTTCGGGAAGCCACAAATCACGGGCCGACTCATAGTTGCCCGAAGCAATTAAATCGAGGTAATTTTGAAAAAGGTTGACCGCCCTGGATTGATCATCCTGCGCCAGAAGAACGGCGGGGATCAATATTACGAGGCATAAAACGGTTAATCCGGTCAAGCGATAGTTTTTTCCAGGCATTGTTGTCTTCTCCCGCCATGAAAGGGTAAAAGGTATATATAAATATACAAATTTACGAAAAAAAGAAACCATTTCGGACAAAAAAAAGAGGCCCAAACCTTTATCAAGGATCGAGCCTCAAACTGCCGGTCGGGATTAGAATCTGACCGAGGCGGAAAATCTATGAACCGAATTAAGGCGCCCGAAATCAACCCAGGCGTAATCAATGACCAGATCGGTAGATTCGGTCAGTCTGGTTTGCAGTCCCCCGCCCAGACCGAGCCCTTCCTCTTCGTAATTGAATTTATATCCGGCCCGCAGAAAATAGCGGTCATTCCAGTTCAATTCCCCCCCAATCGACCCCTGCTGGAGATTGTCATTGGGGTGCTTAATTTCCCCGGAAGTGGTTAATTTCATTCGGCTTCCCAACTGCCAATCATAAGCCATTCCGATTCGGAATAATAGCGGCAGATCGTAGGCATCGGTCTTGAGACGGCTGTTGAAGGGATCCTGATTGGGATTGGATTGATCCGGATTGTAGAAAACATCGAGATCGGGGCCATCAAGTTTCATTTCCGGTCCCATATTGGCGATGTTCATTCCAATCCTCAGAGAACGATACCCGGTGTATAGTAGAGTGCCGAAATCGAACGCGAAGCCTGAGGCCTTTTCCCGATATATCTTCTCTCCCAGATACTTGGCGCTGATTCCGAACGAAAATTGGCTGGTTAGCTGGGTGGCATAACTCAGCTGGAAGGCATAAGAAGATGAGGAGTATTTATAGCCGGTGCCATCGGGCTGATCCACCGTGGTAATCTCCTGATCAGGCATAGAGAGGACGGTCACGGCCGCTCCAAAAACCCCCAGGGTGCCAAGGCGGCGGGCATAGGCCACGTAGTTGAGATTAATATCGGTCAAATAATTGACATAGGTGAAAGCCACTTCGCTGTTGACGATATTGGTCAGTCCGGCCGGGTTCCAGTACATCGAATAGATGTCGTTGACGGTGGCGACACTGGCTTCACCCAGACCGTGATATCTGGCTCCCACGCCGATTTTTAAGAATTGAGCGCCGGCGGTTCCGGATTTAGAGAATTCGCCGGCCAGAGCTGTCCCGCACAGGACAACCACGGTCATCACTAAAAGGGTCTTTTTTAACATGGCGTTTTCTCCTACTTTATCACGGCAAACCGGCCGAGGCGGTTTCCATATTTCGATTCAATCTGATAGATATATACCCCTGGTGCGATTTCCAGTCCATCCTGCGAGAGCAGATTCCAGTTGGCGGCGCCGGTGCCATCGGTATGATTGAGAGTCGTCACCAGATCCCCGCTTAAAGTATAAACTCTAATGGTACAGGCATCCGGCAAATGAATGAACTGCAGTTTCCGGGTGAATTTGTCGGTCTCCCAGGAGGCGTGAACGATATACGGGTCGGGAACGACTTTAATATTTTTCAGTTCGGTCGAAGCGGCCGCACCGTTGATACCGTCGGATTTAAAGGCAAATCGGTCGGGAGCGCCGTTGACAGGAGCGCCTTCAACGGTGAAAATATCGCCGACCGCAAAATTGGTATCGCTGACGGCGAAGCGGAAGAACCAGGAATGATTATAGGGAAAGGTCTCCGGATGCGGGCTACCGTCATACGGATAATCGACGATCGAGATATAATCGCGTCGATCCGGTTCCCAGATATCGTTGCCGTCCTGGTCATAAATCTCCGCGAAGACCTGATACCCAAGGGTGACATTCCAGATCTCGAACGGCAACGGTATGGGCGTTACATCATCCATAATCGAGTATCCGATCGAGCCGCTGTCGGTGACGCGGAATTCATAGGTGGAGCGGAAATGTTTATCCGAACCGCGCGGGTAGCCGAAGAAATCACCCATCGGGCCGTAAGTATATCCGAGATGCAAGGTCGTATCGCCGGCTACGGCAAAGCCGGTCTGATCCCAGGCACGAGGAGCACGTTCCCCGTTGGTGACCACGACCTGCAAGCCATCGACGACTTTATAGTCTTTGAGATCACCCTCCTGAACGGTTTGATCTTTCAGCAGGGTATCGCCGGTGGTGTTATTTATAAGGTGCCAGTAAGTCTGCTCGTCGGTCTCGGAGAAAGTCACATCGTAAGCGTCGCCGGTTATTTGCGACGGATTGAAAATGACCGGATAGACGACACCATCGGACGGCAACACGTCGCCGGTAACCAGATGCTCGGTGGTCGACAGGGCGTTATAATAACCGGCGGGGTCGTTGCGGGGATAAACCTTGACCGTGTTGTGGTCACTTCCGGGGCTCCCGAAGCCGTTTTGAAGCGGGCCGATCGGAACGGCGGAATCGCCGGCATCATAAGCCACGAGACAATACCAGTACTCCTTGCCGTTGGTTAAACCGCTATCGACAAAGGTATGCCGGACCGGGTCGCCGTAATTTTCTACTTGATAGGCGGCAATGGGGGTATAATCGGTTTTGAGACATCCCCCGCTGGTGGCGGAGACGAATCCCCAGGTCGATCCCTGATTGTTGGAACGATACAATTTGTAGCCGCGAAAATCGTGCTGGCCGCTCAACGGGTCAATATCGACTTCCGAGGTATCACCCCAGCTGAGATAGACCTTTTTATCGCCGGCCCGGGCCGTGAGAGCCGGGACATACGGAGGCTGGGGTCCGACAAAATGATTATCATATAAGGTCTGGGCCATGTTGGCGTTATCATAAAAATCGGTCAGGTTCTGGGCCGCGATGATGGCATAGACCACGCGAATGGTCTTGCCGGCGGTCAGATTGATGCCCCGGGTGCATTGAATATAGTACTGGTCGGTCGGCGGCAGGCTGACATCATATTGAGACGAATTAATCATGTCGAATTTGCCCGGGTCGTTATCCGGGATCAATTCCCACTGACCGGTGCGGAACGCGGTCATGCCGATGCTATCGGGAGTCTCCAGATATTTGGTTCCCATGATACCGGTCTGCACCATCGGCCCCCAGCCCGGGTCGTACCCGTCGGCGTCATAAGTCCAGGCCAGATTGGCGGCGGAATCGGATGCCACCAGATCTCCCAGACGGCCATTTTCTCCGGTTCCGTCCGGGCCGCCGACGTCAAAATCGGCGTAAATGGCGAACGCAAAATCGGGGTAATCCAAGCCGGAGGTGTTGGTGATTTCCAGCACCACGAAAACGATATTTTCATTATAGCAATAATTCCATTGATACATGGTCTGCGATAGTTGCAGTCCCAGGGAATTGACACTGTTGCCGTCCTCGAAACGGTAGAACGACTGTTGCAGGGCGGTCGGTCCGGCGGCGTGAAAGGTGGAGTCGGAAGTGACATAGACGCTGTTGTAGGTCCAGGCATTGCTGTCCGGATTCCAGACGCGCCAACCGTAGGCGGGATTGCCGTAACCGAGGCCGACCGTATCGGCAAAATCAAAATCATAGGAGGTGGAATCGGTCGAGAGCCGGATATCATAACTGCTGACGCCGGAAACCAGGGACGGGATAGGACGGAAATCCTCATCGGTATCGGTCACGACCGTATCATTGGCCGGGGTCGCGGCCCCCATCCAGTATTTCATTTCGCCGATATAATCATGGCCGGAGTTTTTGGGCCATTCGCCGGAAGGAAGTCCATAATAGCTGTAGCCGCCGATCAAACCCCAGTTATCGACCGTGGTCCGGATATTGCCTTTGTCATGTATAATTTGCTTGATCATTTCCGGGGACGGCTGCGCGGTTTTGAAAGTACGGGCCATCCCGCTCGCTGAAAATAGAATCGTGACGGCAAATATCGGCAGAATAGCGAATGTGAATCTGTAATTCATTTTTCTCATATTTGACCTCATCAGAAATTAAATTCAAGGCCCATGCGAACCGTCCGCGGAGGGGCGTAGTTCTGCGGATCCATTGCCATCAACTTATAATATTTATTGGCATCAGCGGCTGTGAACGGACCGGGGCCGTCGGGATCACTGACGGTGCTGCGGTTGTCGAAATCGGCTCGTCCGGTATTGGTATAAACATTCAGAATGTTGCGGCGGTTAAAGAGATTTTCCACCTCTACGAAGAAAGAGAAGAAGAGGTTGTCGCCTTTCACGAACATATCTTTGTTGAATCTCATATCAAGCGAGTAGGTCTGCGGCAGGCGGGCTTCGTTCAGGCCGCCGAGGCGCCGACCCTGATTGTCGGTTACGGTGTACGGCAAGCCGGAACCATAGTGACCGACCATATTCAGACCCCAGGCGCCGGGAACAGTCAGGCCAAATAAATGCCCTTTCCAATCGCGCGGGACCCGATAATCAAGATTGGCGGTAATGGTGTGCCGCTGATCGAAGGAGAGGGGAAATTCCCCTTTGGGCATAACCGTGTCGGCGGTGCCGGATTGCGTGATATAATTGTAATACCCTTCGGTGGCGGCGGAGGAGTTGCCCTTGGCGATCATATAACTGTAAACCAGGGAACCGGAGAAATTGCCGTGGGCGATTTTTTCGAGGGTCAGATCAAAACCTTTGACGGAACCGTAATCTTCATTGATATATTGCGTCACCGGGCTGGCCGGGCCGTTCAGGCCGATTTCGCGGGTCGCCACCAGATTTTTTATATCTTTGTAATAGAGGGTCACATCGAGCCGTAAATCGGCGCCGATCAACTGATTCAGACCCAATTCATAAGAGACGGTCCGCTCGGCCTCCAGGTCGGGATTACCGACCAGCGGATAGCCGCTGCTCAGGTTGGCCTGCAAATTGGTGTACAAATAGGTATAGTTCGGGACCTGGAAGAAATAACCGTAGTTGAAGCGAATGACGGCATCATCGGAAATCGGATGGGAAATGCCGAGACGGGGCGAGAGTTGCGATTTCGGGCGGGAATCGACTTTCGCATTATTCACGGTATCGAGGACATTCGGCCAATAACTCACTTCCGAATTGAGATAATCCCAGCGCAGACCGGCGTTGATAATCATATCCCGCAATTCCAGTTTGTCCTGGGCATAGAGGAGCGCATAGACCGGGGAGTTATTGTACTTCTCACCGTACGGTTTGATATTATAGAATTGCTTGTTATCCCAGAAGATATCATATTTGCGGTACTCGGTTCCGATCCGCACCTGATTATATTTATTGAACTGGCTGGTGAAGTTCAACGAATAAGCGTCATACTCGGTATATCGCTTCTGATAAACCGGGTTATAATCATCGCCGGCGCTGAATCCGGTCAGGAAATAATCGGTGGAGAGGGAATAATGATCCTGAATGGTGCCATTGTAGACGCCGTTCGAATCCTCGGAATAGCCGGGCCATTGGTTCCAATATGTGTCATAGAGTTGTTCTGGGGCGGTCTTGGATTCGGTATAAAAATGATTATAGGAAAAAATAAGGATATTGCGGGCATCCAGATTATAATTGCCCTTTAAACCGTATAGATAGGCTTTCGATTTATTCAGCCCGAGACCGTCGAGATTAAAATCATAGGAGCGATCATTGACATCGCGATGGGTATAAGTCTGGGCCTCCGATCGGCCGTAATTCCCGGTCACGGTCATCCTGAAATTCGGCGACGGTTGCAGACTGATTTTGCCGGCTTGAGTAAACTGCCTGACCCGGCTATGCGGCAAATATCCGTTATCATGAAGGTATTCGCCGGCCGCAAAGAAAGTGGCCCGTTTGCCGGATAAATACGGAATCGGCCCGGAAAAATTGTAGCCGAGCGCATTGTTCTTGGTGCGTTGCATCGGGCGATAGGAGCCGGTGGAAACATCATATGGCTCGGAATAGGCATCATAGAAGCGGAGCTTACCGAGATATTTTTGCGATCCCTCTTTGGAAACGGCGTTAACGATACCGGCCAAAGCTTCCCCATATTCGGCGGGAAAACCGCCGGAAGTCAGACTGATTTCTTCAAGGGCCTCCGGTATAATTTTAATACCGGCGCGGCCGACAAACGGATCCTGCACCGAGAAACCGTCGTAAAAATAGGTAACGGCTCCGGCCCGGCCGCCGCGAACGTGCAAGTTATTGTTACGATCGACCACGGTTCCGGCCATGTTGGTCAGCACACCCTGGACGGTGATGGCATTGGGAATAAAGGAGAGCCGATCCGAGGTCATGGTGGAACGGGAATCGGTCACGTCTTTCTGAATCGGGGGCCGTTCCGCATAAACCTTGACCTGACGGGCCAGCGGGATTTCGACCTGCTCCACGGTAAAATCGACGGGCGTGGTCAGATCGAGCAGAACGCGCACATTTTCCTTCTGAATGGTCTGATAGCCGACCACCGACACGGCCAGGACATAGTTTCCGGCCGGCAGATTAATAATGAAGTATTCCCCATCGGTGTCGGTCTGGGTGGCAATGTCGGTACCCACTACTCTTATAGTGGCTCCGGGGATTGGTTCACCGGTGGTCCGATTTTCGACGGTCCCGGCGACTTTTCCGGTTGTTCCGGCCAGAAGGAAAAGGGGAAGAGCGATCAAGCCAAGTACAACCGTATAAAAAATGACAGTTCGATTAACCTTTTTCAAAGCCAACCCTCCGCGCAATAGTTCTGGGGCTCAGAGTCTTTTTTTATCTATATTCTTTATCAATGTTCTTTTTGGTGGTCGCTGAACTTGCCACTCAATTTTTGAATTCTTATTCTCTAGTGAAAAATTATCGACGAATTCGAAAAATTCTTTATAGCCCGAATTCATTATTTTTGGCGCAATTTTACGGCGCCGGGCGGGTCAATAGGGATAATTTTGTCCCAATTCATGGAGCATAATCAAGTTTTGGCGTAATTCCCCGATATACAGATTGATACCTATGCCTCAACAGCGACTGACAGGAAGTAAACGGGTGAATGCTTTGGACAGAATAATTAGTCTCCGAGGCGATGCGCGGGGAATGTTCTTAAATTATATAAAAAAATACCTGCTGTTTATCGGCGTGGCGATTGTTATCGGTCTGCCGGGCGGCACTCTATCGGCTCAGGATTTAAAATTAGCCGTTGTCCATTCCGACAGTACCGAAGCGACGCTACGTACGATAAAAGGGATTCGCTCGGCCATCAACGCCCAATATTCGGCGGTGACCTTCTACGAGGTCTTTCTGCCGGGCGATAACGCCAGTCTTGATAAAAGCATTGAAACCATAAAGAATATTAATCCCTATCTGATATTGACGGTAGGGACGTTTGCCACGCAGGTTGTTTCGGACCGGATTAAAGACAAGCCGATCGTTTTTTCGGCGGTTTTGAATCCGGAGACATCCGGCTTTGTCCGCTCCCTGTCCAATCCGGGCGGCAATATCACCGGCTCATCGCTGGATATTCCGGCCGATATTCAATTCCAATATTTCAAGCGCGTCATAAAAGATCTCAAGCGGATCGGCGTCTTATATACCTCGGAGACGGAAAATCTGATTCCGCCCGCCCGGACCATGGCGAAAGCGGCCGGATTGGAACTAATCGCTATAAAAATAAATACCGACAAGGACATACCGGCCGCCCTGGATTCGCTGGACAAATGTGCCGATGGTATCTGGTCGGTTGCCGATAGAAACATATTTTCGCCCGGTTCGACCCGTTTCATACTCCTGAACACGTTGCGTAATTCCAAGCCCTTCATGGGCTTTTCGCGGAACCTGGTTGAATCGGGGGCGCTTTTTGCGCTCGATTTCGATTATAAAGATATCGGGCGGCAGGCCGGAAAAATTGCTGTCGATGTGATTTCGGGAAAGGCCCCCGCGAATATCGCGGTCGCCGTACCGGGTATAATCTGGTTCCATTATAATGAGAAGACGGCCCGGCATATTAAAGTATCGATTCCCGAGGATTTGGCGGCGGTTGCCAAGGAGGTGTACCGATGAGCATATTCGGACTCCTTCGCAATTTGGCGATACGCGAGAAATTTGTGGCGGTGGTGTCGCTGGTGATTGTCGTCAGCATGCTTATTATCAGCGGCTACCTGATTAAACGTCAGAATGAAATCTACCATCAGGAATTGGAAAAACGGGGAAAAGCCCTGGCGGCTAATCTGGCTTACAACGCCGAGTACGGTGTCATTCTGGAATCCCAGGAGGAATTGGAGAATCTGATAAAAGGAGTGGCGCTTTCCGATGATATCGTCTATGTCAAAATTGCGGCCGAAGACGGCCGAGTTCTGGCCGAAACCGGCCGGGATATGATGACTAAAGCCACGTTATTATCCAGCCCGACCGAGACGGAGCAGAACGATTCCTTGCTTTTCTCGCATTATCTCTATCGCTCCGAGAGCGGGACGGAGTTCATTGAATTGCGGCACCAGGTGCGAACCTTGCGTAAAGAAATCTCCAAAGAGAATTTGGGAGCGGTGGCGGTGAGCGGTTCGAGCGGCGGTTCGGTTTATGAGAAAATCGGCGAGGTAAGGATCGGATTGACCCTGGCCAATCTGAATCGCGAAATTTCCAAATCCCAGACAGCCGCTATCCTGCTGACACTTATGGTTGTCCTCTCGGCCATCATAATTATGACAGCTTTCGTCCGCATTATTGTCCGCCCCATAGAATCGCTGGCCGAAGCGGCCGACAAGATTTCCAAGGGTGATTTAAGCAAAACGGTCGAAATTACCTGGAAAGATGAAATCGGAAGGCTGGCCATATCGTTTAACCGGATGATCGCCTCGCTGAAGAAATCGCAACAGGATATCGAGGAATATAACCGGACGCTGGAAGAGAAAATCATTGAACGAACCCGCGAACTGGAAGGGGCGCAGGCGCAGTTGGTCCAGTCGGAAAAAATGGCGGCGATCGGGCAGTTGGCGGCCGGAGTGGCCCATGAATTGAATAACCCGCTGGGCGGCATTCTGGGTTATGCCCAATTCTCGCTGGAGAAAATCGAAAACAAGGAAATCCACGATCTCACGCCCAAGGATATGGAGTCGTACAAACGCTACCTGCGTGATATCGAAACTCAGTCCCGCCGTTGCAAGGCGATCGTGCAGAATCTCCTGAAATTCTCCCGGACATCGCAGACGGTGGAATTCCAGGAACTCGATATCAATCAGGTGCTGGAAGAGACTCTCACTTTTATCGATCATCAATTGATGATGAATCAGATTACTTTGCGTAAGACAATCGATCGGAATATCGCCAAAACTCAGGGAAATCCCGGGCAATTGCAGCAGGTCTTCACCAATATCATTATCAACGCCATGCATGCCTCCAAACCGGGGAGCGAAATTGCCATAGCGACCCGCTTCCTGCCGCCGCTGGGAGAATTTGCAGGCGCCGTGGAGATTACAGTCGCCGACCAGGGAACCGGTATCAGTGAAGAGAATTTGAAAAAGATTTTTGAGCCGTTTTTCACGACCAAAGAGGTCGGCAAAGGAACCGGTCTGGGCCTGTCGGTCAGTTACGGGATAATTAAAGAGCACGGCGGGGAAATCCGGGTCAAATCGAAAATCGGACAAGGTTCAATATTCACCATTATTTTACCGCTTGAGAAAAAGGGGATTCCTGTCGAAAAACAATACAGCGGCTGAAAATTTAATTTGGGATGAAATTGGCAGATTATGGCAAGTCTTGCGAATAAATCGATTCTGATCGTTGATGACGAAGAGGTTATGAGGGAATTCCTCTCGGATGTCCTGGAGGATTTCGCAGTGGAAAAGGCGTCCGACGGCGACGAGGCCATTGTGCGGATGAAAGAGAGGGAATACGATCTGGTCATCACCGATATGAAGATGCCTCGGGTCTCCGGCGAAGAAGTGGTCAAGTTTGCCCGCGAAAACTACCCCAATATCAGTATAATTGTAATTTCGGGATATTCCAGTTTAGCCTCGGTCGGCAATGCCTTAGGTTACGGGGTCTGTGCGTTCTTATCCAAGCCGTTTACTATCAAGCAATTACGCACCGAGGTGGAGAAGTCTTTGGTATCGTCCGACAAAGCCGGGTCAGAGGGAGGGCTCAATGGCTGAGAGAATACTTGTCATTGATGATACTCAGGTTATCCGGAAATTTCTGGAAGAGGTTCTCACCGATTCCGGATTTATAGTCGATACTGCCGTCGACGGAAAGGAAGGATATGAAATGGTCCTTTCCCATGATTATGCTATTATTTTCTGTGACGTGCATATGCCGGTAATGAATGGTTTGCAGGCGGTATCGGAAATAAAGGCGATTCGTCCGGACATCCCTATCATTATGACCGATTCGTTTCCGGAACGGGAGGCGGAAGAAGCGGCGCGGATGGGCGCTATCTGTTGCCTGACGAAACCGTTTGATCTGCAGGAATTAAAGGCGACGGTCAATCGAATCTTAAAAAGAAAAGTGCCGGTAAACAGGTGAAAGAATCACCCCAAATAGAAGGCCGGGCGGTACGCATCCTGGTCGTCGATGACGAGGAAATTGTCCTTTCCCTGGTTCGGGACGCCCTCGAGGACGCGGGGTATGAAATCGCCCTGGCCCCCAGTAGCGCCGCGGCCCTGCAGAAAGCGGATTCGGAGCATTTCGATTTTCTTCTGACCGATATCCGGATGCCGGATTGCGACGGGATTGAGCTGGCCCAGCGGATGCGCGATAAAATAAACGGCATCGGCGTCATATTTATGACCGGCTATGCCAATCTCAATTCGGCCAAAGACGCCATCAAAGAAGGGGCTTATGATTACATAATGAAGCCCTTCGAATTGAATGAAATGCGCCAGGCGGTATTAAATGCAGTCAAGAAGAAACAAAAAGACACCGAAAAAACCCTGGCCACGGAACTGGGACGGCTATCCGATCTCAACCAACTGATTTACACGGTCGGCGACATGCAATCGCTCATGCGCTTGTCGCTCGGTTTCGTCATGATGCAGGGAAAAGTGGGACGGGGCGCCATTGTTTATCGGAGCAGCCGCGAGAATGAAATTCGGGTTATCAGCACGGCCAGTCTCAACGATAATCAATTCGAGGAATCATCCCTGAAGATGACCCGGGACTATCTGGCCTGCCATGACGCCGCCTTGAATGCCCCGTTTATCGTCACTTCTCTGGAGGAACATCCTATTTACCGGGCCTGCGGCGATCCGGAAGTGGCGGCCTTCGTGATTCCGTCCTGGCAAACGGCCGGAGAACAAATGCTCAATATCGCTCTTCGCCGAGGACCGAATCTATACGGCTTTTTGATCCTGGGACTTTCCAAAGAGGCCGAGGTGATGAAGGGAAGCGACCTGCAACTGCTTTCTATCACGGCCAACCAGATTGCTATTTCGCTGGAAAATATAATTCTATTGGATGAGACCAGAAACGCCTACGCCCGTCTCAAGGATCTTCAGGAACAGACCATACAACTGGAAAAGATGGCGGTACGGGGCCAGATGTCGGCTGAAATCGGGCATGAACTGAATAATTTTCTCGGCGTCGTGACCGGGAACCTGTCCCTTCTGGAACATCATTTGCACAAACAGAATTATCAGGAACTGGATAAATATCTCAGTGCCGTAATAAATAATATGGACAATATCCGCAAATTTTCGCAGGGGTTGATGGATTTTTCGACTTTGACCCCGAATTTCGAACTCTGCAGTATCACGGCGATGGTGATGGATGTCGTAGAATATTTAAAGGTCCAAAAGCATTTTCAGGGTATCGAATTTCGTCTCAACATGCCGCCGGTCCCTTTGTTCAGCCTGGCGGATATGTCGCAACTCCAGCAACTGCTTTATAATCTGGTGAATAATGCGGCCGATGCGATTCTTGAGAAAGGGGAAGGATTCGCCGGTTTGATCGAGGTCGAAGTAAAATATTGCGGCGGCGACGATAATTTTGTCCTGCGGGTCAGCGATAACGGCGCCGGCATCGAAAAAGAGCGGCTGGAGATCGCGTTCCAGAAGAGATTCACCACCAAAAAGAACGGGCACGGTTTCGGGCTTCTGGTTTGCCGCCGTATCATAGATATCCACGGGGGGACGCTCAAAGTCGATTCAACTCCCGATACAGGGACGGTCATAGCAATCAATTTCCCGATTCGGGTCTCGGTCGAAACGGCCGCCGGAATTACATCATAATCCGATTTACATTCCGCAAATATAATTATTAAATAGAAACGGAATCAGTCTGTGGCCGATTCCGTCATCACTAATTTTATAGCGGAAAATTACTTTTTGATGATGGTAATGCCCCACTTCTGCGGCATATCGGGCCGGGCGGCGTTGAAATCCGGGAAAGAATGGGAATCATCGGTCTCAAAATGGGCCTCATACAGACCCGGCTCCAGATAGATTTCCGATTCGACTTTGCGATTCTTGTCGGCCCCGCCGGCGTGACGGGTCATGCGATAGGTCATCTCCCATACCGTCTCCCCGTTTTTCTTATTCACAATCCAGCCGTAGTCAAACATTTCGCCGTCGCGCCCTTCCCCCAGTGCGAAAATATGCACCTTCTCCGGTGCGGAAATTTTGAAATCCTCTTCCACATCGGCGTCATCGCCGATGCCGGTTAGATTAACCAATATATCGGGATTTACCAGCCCCTGATCATGCACTTCGACCATTTTCGGGTCGAAATTCTTGCCGGCGCCGAAAATAGTTATGCCCCACATATCGCGATCCAGCGGGGCGGTGGCATTCCAGTCGCCATAGGAATGGGAATCATCGGAGGTATAATATACCGTATAATTCCCCGCCGGCAGAGTAACGATGCCGTCGAATTTGCGGTTTTTCGAGGCCCCGCCGGCATGCTCGGTATTCTCTTCGGCCATTTCCCAGACTTTGTCGTTGTCATCGACATTTTCAATCCAGCCGTAATCGACAAAGGCATCATCGTAGCCGTACTCCCCGATAGCGACAATATGCAAATCGGTCGGTTTCTTAAGACTGAAGGCTTTGGATTTGAAGGCATTATCGCCGATATGGGTCAGGGAAATAATTAATGGCTCGCTATAGGTATCTTCATAGGGAGCGACATACTGCTTATCGGAGGCGTTTTTGACATAAATGCCAAGACCGTAATGGAGCGGATCATAGGGAGGCAGGCTGTTCCAATCCCCGAACGTATGGCTGTCATCGGTGACATAATAAGCGATATAATTGCCCGCCGGAAGGCTGACATCGCCGATAAATCCGCGATTTTTGCGGGCTCCGCCCGACCAGGAAGTGTTCCATTTATCCATCTGCCAGACCTTTTTGCGCGAGTCGGCATTTATTATCCAGCCATAATCGACAAAAACCCGGTCGCTGGAGGAATATTCCCCTTCGGCGATGATTTTGAGATTCAGGTCCTTTTTCAGAGTAAATCCTTTTTTCCCGGTATAGTCATTGCCCGGCTGGGAAAAATCGATGACGCTATTTTCCTGAATGTTTTTGGAGGGATTAAATTTCGTGAATAGCCCGGCGGGGGCGGTTATTTCGAAAAGAAGGGCGTCGAGATTTTCATCGTAATATTTCTGGTTTTCATCATTTTTGCCAATAAAATCGCCCAGAAATTCCAGGGCCTTACCCAAATCATTGAATTGGATATCGAGATCGGTGTAGAAGGGACGGGACGCGTAATAATAGCATTCGTAACGGCCCGCCGGAAGGGTGATTTCGTCCTCGAATTCCCGGAAATAATTGGAGCCTTTGTAACGATGCGATTCCTGATCGCTCTGAATCCAGACCGGTTCGCGCGAATCGGCGTCGATTATCCAACCGTAGGCATAGAGATCCTCGGTATTTTTAAGGGCCGCCCCGATGGCGTGAATGGTGACGCTGGTTTGTCCCTTCAATTCGAAGCCGTCAACCACCAGATCCCCGGTTTGGAAATCGGTCATATCAATCACGGTGTCGTCGGCTTTGACCGATACCGCCCCGACCACAAGAATCAGGCTCAGAACCAAAAACAATGCCACGGCAATCAGGATCACTTTCAAGGTCACACTTTTCCTCCTTTGGGCGCAATAAATCTATTCAGTTCTAAGGTTTATTTACGATAGCGGGGGAAACAAGTTTCAAATTCGTCCCCATTAATCAGGAAGAAACCCCCAATTGGGAATGGGGTTTCTTCCCTAAAAAACCGCTAAAATTCCGTGGTACCGGTGAACTTGAATGAGCCGAGATGAAATGTCGGGGCGGAAATGCACCCGACCGCATCCCACCACGACGGTATCAATTGCCGATCCTTGGATATTCCTTTCACATTCGAGAAGGCCCGCAACATGGAATCGGTGAAACGGAGATTTTTGACCCCGTGCTTTATCCGACCGTCCTCGATAAGATATGTACCGTCACGGGTCATCCCGGTCAGCACCGCCTTGGGGGTATCGATAAAACCATTGATATAGTGGAAGCGGGTCACCAGCACCCCCCGTTTGACCGAGGCGATCATTTCATCGCGCGTTTTATTTCCCGGCTCGATAAAGAGATTGAGCGGCATCGCCCCTTCCCCCTGCTCGCCGGCGGGAAGAGCGTGGCCGGTTGACGGGGTTCCGACCCGATTGCCGCTGGTTCTGTCGAAAACCACCCCTTTGCCGATACCCTTTTCCACAAAAAAGACCTTTTTCTTGGGCACTCCTTCGAAATCGAACGGCATCGCAATTGACGATTGGTCGTTGCCATCATCAAAGATGGATACGGTTTCATCCATCACCTTCTGGCCGATTTTATCGGCGAGGAAGGAGGTTTTGTCAATAAATCCCTTGGAGCCGAATCCGATATAATTGACCCATTCGAAGAGGGCGGCCACGGCCGCCGGCTCGAGAATTATTTCATAATCGCCGGCTTCAAGCGGTTTCGGCTTTTTCCCGATATAGGCCTTTTCCACCGCGATATCGGCCAGAGCGACCGGGTCGATATCTTCGATTTGGCGCGAGAGACCGACCGCGTATCCCGAGGAAGTATCCGACATGGCGATAATATTAACCGAGGCCGACGTGTACGGCTGATAGCAACGAACCCCTTTGGTGTTGAACAGGGCGATTTCACCATCTCCGGTGGTCAGCGCCCCGGCTGTAAGGAATTTCCGTTTATTGGCGCGGATAAAAATCTTCTTTACCTGTCGAGCCCGATCTTTCGGGGCATAAGCCGCGGTCGAGTCATAATAAGTATTAACGGCGGGATAACTCTCCGGGCCGGGCAGGCCGCTGAAATATTTGTTTTCCTTCTGATATTTGGCGATCTCCATCGCGTTCCGCAGGGTGGCTTTGAGGTCATTAAAGATCAAAGAGTTGGTCGAAGCGACCCCGATTTTCTTCCCGAAGACGGTGCGGAAAACGATACGGGCGTTGGATTCATTCACATTCTGGTGAATGATGGAATTGGCAAAGCGGGTCAGTCCGGTATTATTGCCGATATAAAGAATTTCGGTTTCATCGGCCTTGCTGGCCCTGACCACTTTATCAAACAGAGCGAAAAGTTTGTCTTGTCCGGTCATTTGCTCACCCCCACATTTACCTGGCGGAACCGGGCGGGAGCGGTCCCGTGGGCGACGCGGGCGGTCTGCATCGGTTCGCCCTTGCCGCAATTGGGCACCCCCCAGACATGCCAGTACTTCTTACTGCAAATTGCATCACAGGAATTCCAGAATTTCGGCGTCATGCCGGTATAAAGCGGATTTTTCAGCATCCGGCCCAATTTGCCGTCCTTAATTTCCCAGGCGCACTCGACGCCGAATTGGAAATTGAGCCGCTTGTCGTCGATCGACCAGGACTTATTCATATCGAAAAATATGCCGTTCTTCGTATCGGCGATCAAATCTTCCAGCTCCCACTCCCCCGGCTCCAGATTGATATTGGTCATCCGAATAATCGGCAGGCGGTTCCAGCCGTCGGCCCGCATAGTGCCGTTTGAGGTTTTGCCGATAACCGGTGCCGTTTCGCGGCTGGTCAGATACCCGACATGGACACCATTCCGGATAATCGGCGCCCGTTGGGCCTTGACCCCTTCATCATCGTACCCGAAGGAACCAAGGCCGCCGGGGATGGTGGCGTCGGCATTGATATTGACGATATCCGAGCCGTATTTCAGTTTGTCGAGGCCGTCGATTTGCATAAACGAGCCGCCGGCCAGAGAAATTTCGGTCCCCAGAACCCGGTCCAGTTCGGTCGGGTGGCCGCATGATTCATGCACCTGAAGGGCCAGTTGCGAACCGCAAATGATGATATCGGTTACGGTATTGGGGCACGGATCGGCGGTGAGAAGCTGGACGGCTTCTTCGCGGGTGCGGTCGACATTTTCCAGAAGCTTCAATCCTTCGACATATTCATATCCCCGGGTGGCGAAATCGCCCCGATGGGAATTGGGATAGGAACGTTTCTGGACTTCTTTGCCGTCATAGGCGATGGCGGTGTATCCCGCGCCCGATTCGATTATATCCTGCTCAATTTCGGCCCCTTCGGTGGAGCAGAATATTTTTTTGGTTTTGTAAAAATCGGCCGATGATTCGGCGGTCTTGATTCGGCTATCGGTGCGCAGACGATCCGATATTTCCATCAATAAACCGATCTTTTCATGCACCGGTACATCGAACGGGTCTTTTTCACAGGGGGATTTATAAATATCCTTATAAATCTCGGTCGGCGCCAGTTTTACTTTTTCCTTTACGGTCGTGGCCGAGGCTTTGGCGGTCTGCAGGGCCTTATTGGCGGCTTTCTTGATATCGGCCTCGGTGAGAGACGACACGCCGGCAAAGCCCCAGGCGCCGTTGCAGATGACCCTGACTCCCACCCCGACATTGACATTCCGGGAAAAAGTATCGACCGTGTCATCGGTCACTTTGATCGATTCCGTCTCGATCCGCACCATCCGGGCATCGGCGTAATCAACCCCTTTCCCTTTCAGCCAAACAAGGGCATTATTAAGCTTATCTTTCATTAATCCTCCATAGGTCGGGACAATTCCTTTCCCGTCCCCAAGTGTCATTGGCATTAAAGCGCCAATTTATTAAACTCAGGCCCCAAAATCAAGGTATCCGTCCGGCCGTTTATAATTCATTGCCCGCCATAAAGAAGCGCACCGCACCGGTTTTACTGATACGGTCTTTATGGCGGACCGGATCCATATTTCTTTTTGCGGACAATCTATGGGAAATATGATATTTTGAATTTTACTGCGGCTCCTTGAGACCGGTGGGGGCGAGCGTTTGACACTCCATATTGACATGCGAACTTTAACTTCTAATTTCTGACTGAATGAAATCTGATCAGGGAAATGAGCCGCAAGTAGATTATGATATCCGTCCCTGGCTGGCGGCGATGACCTGGGAAGGGGCGCTGGCGACGGTATTTATAACTATGACCAGCGGCGCCTTTCTGACCGGTTTGGCTCTTTATTTGGGTGCCAGTGATTTTATTATCGGGCTGATTGCCGCCATTCCTTATCTGATGCAGGTTATTCAGATTCCGGCTGCGTTTTTAATTGACCGAACCGGGGAACGGAAACGAATCACCGTTTGGAGTTCGGTGGCGGCGCGTCAACTATGGTGGTTGGTGCCGCCGATGCTGTTTCTATTGGGTCACTGGCGGCTGGGGGGGCTTATCGGAGTAATTCTCTTTTCCAATCTGGCCATAATGATTGCGACGCCGGGATGGATGGCCTGGATAGCCGATCTGGTGCCGGATAAAATCAGGGGCCGCTATTTCGGATATCGGAGCGCGGCGGTGGCAGTTTCCACCATTACTGCAACAATCGGCGGCGGCTTATTGCTCGATCATTTTCATGCCGTACAAAAAGAAAATATCGGCTTCGCCTTGATTACCGCGATCGGATGTCTCTTTGCCCTGGTGGCGGCGATTCTTCTGAATCGCGTTCCCGATCGAACCGGCAACAAAGTCGGGCTGGATTGGTCTCATATCGTACGTCCTCTGAAAGAGCCGAATTTCCGGCATTTGATGCGGATTTTTATTGCCTGGAATCTGGCGATCGGAATCGGCGCGCCGTTTTTTGCGGCCCATATGCTGACCAATCTCAAAATGAGTTTCACGCTAATTTCACTCTATTCGGCGCTGGGAGCGGTTGTGGCGATAATTCTCAATCGTCCCTGGGGCAAGCTTATCGATAAATTCGGATGCAAGCCGATTGCGACCATCTGCGCCCTGGGCATATCGGTCATACCGTTAATCTGGTGGATACCACGGGCGGGACATCTGGGAATTCTCTGGTTTGAGGCGGTTTATTCCGGGGCACTCTGGGCCGGGTTGAATCTGGCGGCCTTCAATATTCCGATCGCCAATTCGCCCAAAGGAGAAAGAACCACCTTTCTGGCGATGTTTTCGGTGCTGTCGGGACTGGCCTTTTTTCTATCGTCGCTTCTGGGCGGTCTACTGGCCGAGAGTTGGTCCCACATCCACTGGATTTGGGGACCGCAGACAATTGTGAATTATCATCTTCTATTCGCCCTTTCGAGCTTATTGCGTTTCCTGGCGGCCCTTTTATTTCTTACTTTCCATGTTCCCAAAGAGCCGGGGTTGCCGATTGTCCTGCAGTTTATGGGAGATTCGGTATTGAAATGGTTTTCGATGGCCCGCGATATTTTCCCGCACTTATTGAAAAGCGAAAAGAGAGGATGATAGCAAATGGGGGCGTATGCAATACGCCCCTGCGATAATTCATGCGGCAGATTCCGTTTGTTTTACCGAAATCGGGAATCGGCTGGCTTAATCGACCTGCTCGACAAGGTAATTTTGAATACCCATCTGCTTGATTTGATCCTGCTGGGCCTCGAGCCAGTCGAGATGGGCTTCTTCGTC